>JAKSBL010000213.1 GCA_022361115.1 Spirochaetota bacterium
TATTCATTGACAAAGCTTGTGGAGGTGATCTGCGCCCTGGAGGATATATCCCGAAGCGCTTCTCGATCTTTTTCAGATAAAGGTCTGTCTATGGCCTGAAATTCATAATACTGGTATTCACTCATTTTTGTTCCTCATACTTGCCGCCGGTTTTAGCCGTTTCATGGTGCTGCCTTGCGGTGTATTTGCTTTGCTTCAGCCTTTCGATATCCGACTCTCCTTACGACAGCCGAGGTGCGCATAATACTTCCAAATAAACGGTATCACCCGCTTCATTTGGTTTGTTGAAATTTAATAATGAATTGATCAAGCCTTAACGCAAAATAACCCTTAATTTTTAGTGAATTCTACATCAATAACCTCATCCTGTTTCTCATCTTTATCTGGAATGTTATCCTTTTCTGGAGTTATGTTTTTTGATGTTGATTTTTCTGATATAATTTCAGATTTTGCTGTTGGAGCATCCAAATATTTATTTAACTCTTGAGGTGCAGTTAAAAAACAAAATGTTGCGATTGAGATAACAGTTGCGAAACGTCCCATGATATCCCAAAATTTTCTTTTACAGGGTGTTTCTGAGACCATTTGAACGATATGCTGTTGTAGCGCCATTGATCCAATTGCATTTTCAAACTCGGATTTAAATTTATTGGGACCGTATACACTACAGCCGCTTAAAGCAGAAATTACCCCTTTTAATCTCTCGATTATAAAAAATTTTATTTCATAGCTTAGATCTGAGGGTTCAACTTCTCCCAACAATTTTTCAGCATCTAATATTAATTGGTAGATTTCTTTGTCGTCAATTTCTTTAGATTCAATTGTTTCGGATATTTTAGCAGAACAAAATGAAAGAGCGGTCATACTTTCATTTGGAATCCAATTTTTTATCCCACTCCAATTAGCATCTAAATTATTGTAATTAAGCAATTTTGAAACATTATTTTTCCAAGATAAGTATAGATCTTTATCGATTCTTTCATACTGATAAATTTGTTCAGTGATCTCATCCGGTAGGTTTGCGACATAACTGAGTCTTCTATAAACAGTGCTTCTATCATTATTGTGGACATTCAATGCTTTTGCCCAAATATCAAATAGCTTATCATTGTCCTGAGATTTTCTAACTTGTTCTAAAATAGTGGTTAATCTATGTGCAGCATTATCTGTAATAATCATTTAATTATTTCCTCCAATAAAGTAGGCTGGCCAATTTAAAGCTCATTAATACTTTTCATTAATGCATTATATTGATCAATGTCTTTTTCTTTCACTTTTGCTATAACATAATTAGCGAGCGCAGGTATTTCAGGAATTTCGATTGGGTGCATGCTCCGATCAAATATTTCTTCTAAATGTGATAATTCATTGTCCAGCCTATTGGTCAAATCAATAGCGGTCTGATCCTCCTTAAAAAACATCCATAATTTATCTTGTATTGGTTGCTGTACAGGATATTTATAAAATAGGTATGCTTCTAAAAATTTTCTCAGATTATTCCCAAAATTGTAAAAACAATCGTGTTTTTCATTTGCATTTTCAACTTGAGTACATTTGTAAATCTGATGAAACAAATAGTTGAATTCAGTAATGTAGTTTTTCAAATAGTCTGGTATTATTTGAATTTTGCTCTCATTTTCATTTATTTTATCAATTAGAAAATATTGTGACTCAGCCTTTTTATTCGCTCTGGAAAGTCGCTTTAAGTATTTCAGGAAGTCTAAATTATGAGTCGAAATAAAAAGCTGCTTATAATTATATCCATTTGACCCATCATCCCTTTTATATGGTTTTGCCAACACGCTTTCAATTAGGCTGAAAATAAAAAAAATGTGATTATGATCAAGACTTGAGACTGGATCGTCAATCCAAATTATCAGCTCTTTGTTTTTTGTTTCAATATCCTCAAGCCTCGCTATAAAATAACAAAAGGCAACCAAACTACATTCGCCTTCACTGAGGTTGTGAGCTTCCTTGTCACCTCGCATAATTTTGAAGGACACGCCGATTTCTTCCTCACCTTCAGCTGCCAAGTGGAGGACTTTGTGTCCAAAATAATGATTAAGATATTCGTTAACTTTTTCAGCTCCCTTACTTTCATCCTTTAATTTTGCTTTTAAATCTACGACCTTATTTTCCAGTTTTTTGATCTTTTTAATTAATTTTTGTCTGTCATTCAATTTTTCCGCTTCGCAATCTGTTAAGTTATCAATTTTCTTAAGTTCGCCAGTATAATCAATATCCCTGATAAACGTACAAACTTCATTAAGACGCAATTCTTCCCTGGCCTTAAGCTGGTCGTCTATTAATGACTTTGATTTTTCATTGTGGTCATTTACTAATTTGTTAATTTCATTAATGCAGTCATTGATCGAGGAAGAATTGTCTGCAAGTTTTACAATTGATTTAGTTTGAAAAATATTTTTTTTTCTTTTCTCTGCGTCTTTAATTAGGCTATCCAAAAGATCCAAATATTTTTTAATCTCTTTCTTAAACGTTTTATTTTGTGATCGTAATTTGGATCGATAGATTGAATAGAACTTTTCTTCACTAATAACATTAAAGTTTTTAACAGACTCTTTTTCTGCCTTTACATTCTCAATCAAGGTTTCAAGATCTTGACGTAGTATTTTGGATTCTTTACTGAAGTGATCGTCCAATTTATCCCAAAGATTTTTTGATAACATCGCACCACAAAACGCACATTTGGTCATTTTATTCTTGTGATGTTCAATACCAACCCGAACCCACTCTTGTAACAGATGGTTATCCAATAACTCTTGAATCGATTTCGTGGGTTTTATTTCTCTATCAAAAAGCTGCCCAGTTTTTCCGTATAAAGTGCTAAAAGAGGCACCGTATTTGTGCATTGGTGAAATATTTTCTTTGCTTTCCTCTTTTAGGAGATCCTTTTTTGATTGAGCTTCTTTCTGATCTAACAATTGGATATTATTTTTGGTTATCTCTTCAATATCTGCCTTTATTTTTTTTATAGTATAATTAA
>JAKSBL010000304.1 GCA_022361115.1 Spirochaetota bacterium
GGCAGGCTTGCTAACTCAGCTTTGGGGTATTGCCCTTTCATTGCAAGAAAGATCCCATTTGGCGCCAATACATGTTGAGTCAGCGTAATCATTTTGGAAAGATCGGCAAAGATGGTATTTGGCTGATTGATGAAATGAAAAAGGATAAAGTAAACACGAGCTCTATCCTGGTTGATGACCACCATACAGGGAATGCAATTATTCAGGTTGACAAAAATGGTCAAAATTCCATTGTTTTATTCGGTGGAACCAATAAAGAAATAAACAAAACCGATATTGATCAAATGCTGAAAAAATGCAAAAAAAATGAAATTTTGCTTACCCAAAATGAGATCAGCAATATTCCTTATCTTATCCAGCAAGCAAAAGATAAAGGCTTAAAGATTTACTTTAATCCTGCTCCAATTGGACCTGAAGTCTTTTCTTATCCCTTAGATCTAGTTGATCTATTTATTATTAATGAAATTGAAGGTGAAGCTCTGACTAAGGAAAGTAAGCCAGAACTGATTATAAAAAAAATGTTCTCTCAATTTCCACAGGCGGAAGTTGTTTTAACTTTAGGAGAAAAAGGAGTTATTTATTCAAATCAAAAAAATCACTATGAAGTAAAAGGGCTTTCTGTAAATGCTGTAGATACGACTGCTGCTGGCGATACATTTATTGGATATTTTATTACAGGTTTAACAGAAAATCTGTCTGTCCCCGAATCCCTTGAACTGGCTAATAAAGCTGCTGCTATTGCAGTTACTAAAAAAGGAGCCCTACCATCCATACCCTACAGAAATCAAGTATCATCAGGTAATTAAGGAGTAAACTTTGAAAAAAAGTGAATTATTGAATAGTGAAATATCTTATATCATTTCAAAAATGGGGCATACAGACATGATAGTCATTGGTGATTGTGGTTTACCCATTCCTGAAACTATAAAAAGGATCGATATTGCACTCAAACGGGGATTACCTAACTTTTTAGATACTTTGCAAACCGTATTGGATGAATTAGTTGTTGAAGAAGTAACCATTGCCAATGAAATGCAAAAAGAAAACCAACAAATCTATCAGGAAATTAGTAAAACTTTTCAAAACATCAAAATAAACTCAATCCCTCATGAAGATTTTAAAAAACTGACACATCACTGTGTAGCATGCATTCGAACAGGAGAGGCCTCGCCTTATGCAAATATCATTTTAAAATCAGGAGTTATTTTTTGATAAATCGAAAATTTTTTTTCACTCTCTTGGGAGCCAATCATGGATAAACCTATCCTGAAAATGGAAAATATCTCAAAGTCCTTTCCTGGGGTAAAAGCATTAGAAAATGTTCAGCTGGATTTATACAAGGGTAAAGTCATTGCTTTATTAGGAGAAAATGGTGCCGGCAAGTCCACTTTAATGAAAATCTTGAGCGGAGTTTACAAAAAAGATAGTGGAACCATTACCTATAAAGAAAAAAAACTGGAACTCCATAATCCAAAGGATGCTCAAGAAAAGGGAATATCCATTATCCACCAGGAACTAAATTTAATTCACTATTTATCCGTAGCAGAAAATATTTTTTTAGGCAGAGAATTCTGCAAGAAATATACCGGTAATATTGACTGGACAAAACTCTATACAGAAGCTAAAAAATATCTCGATCTTCTGGATATGGATATCAATCCTAAAAAATTAGTCAACCAGCTTAGTATCTCAGAGCAGCAAATGATAGAAATTGCTAAAGCACTTTCATTCGAATCTGAAGTCATCATCATGGATGAACCAACTGCTGCAATTACCAAACAAGAAACAGAAACCTTATTTAAAATCATTGAAAAACTAAAAGAATCAAATAAAGCGATTATTTATATTTCGCATAAATTAGACGAAGTCTTTCGAATAAGTGATTTTATTACAGTACTGCGGGATGGAAAATATATTGGTACGGTAAAAACCGACCAAACCAGTCAAACAGAATTACTACAAATGATGGTAGGCAGAAAGATAGAAGACATTTATATTCGAAATATTGTGAACAAAGGAGATGAAATATTACGGGTAGAAAACCTAACAAAAAAAGGATTACTCAATAATATAAACTTCCAACTCAACAGAGGAGAAGTTCTGGGTATTTCCGGCTTAATGGGTGCCGGACGAACAGAAATGGCGAAAACCATCTTTGGGTCCATAAAAAAGGATGGCGGCGCCATTTACATTCATGGCCAAAAAACCATAATCAATAGCCCTATAGACGCAGTTAAAGCTGGGATCGCTTATGCCTCAGAAGATCGTAAATCAGAAGGCTTGTTTTTAGGCCTATCGGTTAAATTTAACATTACCATTTCTTCTTTAAAAAAAATCTTAAAAAGGGGAATGATCAGCAATAAATCTGAAAAATCAGAAGTTGATAAATATATTCAGCAATTTAACATTAAAACCCCTTCAGCAGTCCAAAAAATTAAGAATTTAAGTGGTGGTAACCAACAAAAAGTGGTGATTTCAAAATGGTTATTATCAAATCCTCAAGTCCTGATTTTGGATGAACCAACCAGAGGGATAGATGTTGGGGCAAAAATAGAAATCTATCAATTAATGAATGATTTAAAAGAGCAAGGTGTGGCAATTATTTTTATTTCTTCTGAAATGCCAGAGTTATTAGGAGTAAGTGATCGAATTTTAGTGATGCATAATGGCAGTATTACAGGAGAATTTACTCATGGAGAAGCAACTCAGGAAAAACTATCCAGATGTGCATTTGGATTAACATAGATTGATTTTACTGGAGAATTAAATGATTAAAGTGAACAAAGATTTTTTTTATAAATTTAGATCCTTAATTGGCCTTTTTTTACTGATTATCGTCCTTTCCATCTTATCTGAACGTTTCTTTACTTTCTCAAACTTTACCAATATTTTCAGGCAAACAACTTTAAATGCTTTAATGGCTGTTGGGATGACCTTTGTCATTATCACTGGCGGAATTGATTTATCTGTTGGATCCATTTATGCTTTTTCCGGAGCAGTAACAGCAGGTTTACTAGTTAATAATATCAATGTTTGGTTTGCTCTTCCGATTGGTCTGCTCATTGGTGGTACTATTGGAACAATCAATGGACTTTTAATTACAAAAGCTAAATTTCCCCCTTTTATCTCTACTCTAGCTATGATGACCATCATGAGGGGAGGGACTCTGGTATTTACTAACGGACAACCTATCACCGGACTGGGAGATGATTTTTATCACATTGGCGGTGGTTATATTTGGATCTTTCCAGTCCCTGTTCTCATTACTATTGGCATTTTTATTATAGCTTATATCATTCTAACCAAATACAGGATAGGAAGATATTTATATGCTGTAGGCGCTAATGAAGGGGCAGCTATGCTCTCTGGTATTAACACTCATATTGTAAAAACCATGGCTTATGGAATGTCTGGTTTACTATCTGCATTAAGTGGAATTATTATTGCCTCCAGACTAAACTCAGCACAACCAACAGCCGGACAAGGGGCTGAATTAGATGCAATTGCCGCTGTTGTATTAGGAGGTACCAGCCTTTCAGGAGGACAGGGAGGTGTTGTGGGTACCATTATAGGGGCACTGATTATTGGTATTTTAAACAATGGTTTAAATATATTAAATGTTTCCCCCTTTTATCAACTCATAGCAAAAGGAGCCGTTATCCTCATCGCAATTTCTTTTGATAAAAAAGAGGATCATTAATTTCTGGATATTAAAGAGGACATTAACCTCATTAATATAAAACGATTTATTCGTTTTACTTAAATAAAGAAGGCAAAAAAAGCTTGAAGGAGAGACGTATGAGACAAAGCCAAAAAATGATTTTATCCCTGTTTATGTTCCTGTTAATCCTTGTGTTCACTTTTACTGGTTGTAAGGATTCAAAAGCAGATTCACAAAAAAAGATTGGGATTGTTATTTCCACCTTAAATAATCCTTTTTTTGTGACTTTAAGAGATGGTGCACAAATGAAAGCAGACGAATTAGGCTACAAATTAATTGTTTTGGATTCTCAAAATGATTCAGCAAAAGAATTAGCCAATGTTGAGGATTTACTTTCTCAAAAAATTGACCTGTTACTGATCAATCCAACAGATAGTGATGCTGTTGTCAATGCAGTAAAAGCTGCTAATATGAAAAAAATTCCAGTCATTACTATTGATAGAAATGCCAGTGGTGGTGATGTAGTCACACATATTGCATCTGATAATGTTGCTGGCGGAAAAATGGCAGGAGATTACCTTATAGAATTATTAGGTGGCCAGGGTAAAGTAGTAGAGCTACAAGGAATTTCCGGTACTTCAGCAGCTAGAGATCGAGGTAAAGGTTTTAACCAAGCAATCGGCAATGCGAGCGGCATTGAGTTAGTTGCCCAGCAAACAGCTGATTTTGACCGAGCCAAAGGTTTATCTGTAATGGAAAACATTTTACAGGCACAACCTGAGATTTCAGCTGTATTTGCACACAACGATGAAATGGCATTAGGCGCAATCAAAGCAATTGAAGAAGCCAATCGAACAGAAATTATAGTAATTGGCTTTGATGCAGTTGAAGATGCAGTAAATGCTGTAAATGCCGACAGAATGAAAGCTACCGTAGCACAGCAGCCAGATAAAATTGGTTCATTAGGTGTTGAATATGCGGACAAATTCTTAAAAGGTGAAACCCTTCAGCCAACAGTACCGGTTGGACTAAAATTAGTCACTAAATAACATTACCATCTTTATCTATCAATAAGGGGGTGATCCGGGGAGGGGATTATTGTTTGTTAAATATATTCTGAGTATTCGCAACAGTAATGGAGGAGATTAGGAAAAAGTAATTAATTTGTAATTATTTTGTAATATTTTTTTATTTATTTTATATTATTAATAGAAATATTATTTTGGAGTTTGGTATCGAAGTTACCAGTGTAACACCAGTTGAGCCGGTTCCATCAACTACCAGCGAGACTCAGCAGCAACCAATAGAAGAACAGCAACCAGTTACTGCTAACGAAATTCCTCCTCCACAGCTGGAAGAAAATGGAATCGGCCAGTATGTAGACATTTTAGCATGATCTTTTAATTCCAAGGAGGGAATAAAAGGTCAATTTTTTCACTATTAAACTGCACCAGCTCACTTAAAATTTTTTTAAAGTGATGAGTGAATTTATATTTCAGGCAATTTTATAGTTTACTCAACTCACTTCAATGATAAAAAATTGGAAAAATCCCTTTTATTCCAACCAGAAATAGGATACAATTTGACCAATACTTACCTTTAATATGAAAAGCATAAACAGCTTACATATGAACAATTATCTTTAATTTTGCTTAATTTATTGATTATATATGAACAATTTACAGTTTTTTGAGACTTTTCATCATATTTTAATAAATTATTGACATAATTGTTTTAATATGGTAACAGATTAAAGACTGATAATTAAGGAGGAACTGAAAATGTCCAGAAGAGTAGTAATTACTGGTATGGGAACTTTGAATCCCCTGGCACACACAGTTGAAGAAACCTGGAAAAAGTTATTAGCTGGTGAGTCTGGAATTGACACTTTAAAGGGTATTGAACTGGATGGTTTACGAAGCCAAATTGGCGGGGAACTCAAAGATTTTGATCCAGAAAAATTCTATATAGATAAAAAATTAGCCAATCGTATGGATCAATATCAACAACTCTGTTTAGCAGGGATGGTAGAAGCCGGAGAAATGGCTAAAATTCCCATGCATCACCCAGAAGAACATGAAATAGTTTTTGATAAATTCAAAGGCATGGATTTTCCTGTTGAAGATCCATTTAGAATGGGCGTTTGTCTAGGTGTAGGAGTTGGTGGAATCAAAACTTTTGAAAGCCAGGTAAACATTTTATTAGGCAAAGGTGCACGTCGAGTTAATCCTTTTCTTATCCCTAAAATGATTGCAAACCTTGGTGGCGGCTGGATTGCCCAAGCAATTAACGCTAAGGGTATTAATACAACCTATGTGACTGCCTGTGCCTCTGCTACAAATGCAATTGGCGAGTCTTTCTTTGCTATTCAAAGTGATCGAGCGGATATCATTGTAACAGGTGGGTTTGAAGCTGCTGCTTGTCGAGTTGGCTATGCTGGTTTTTCAAATATGCAGGCCTTATCCACCCGAAATGATGAACCCAAAAAAGCAAGCCGTCCTTTTGATAAAGACAGAGACGGCTTTGTTATGGGCGAAGGCGGTGCTGTTTTAGTATTAGAAGAATTAGAACATGCAAAAAAACGGGGAGTACCAATTATCGCTGAAGTGGTTGGTTATGGAATCACAGCTGATGCTCACCATATTACCTCACCTGATCCGGATGGAAATGGCGGTATTCGAGCTATGCAGGATGCCTTAAGAACAGCTAAAATCACCCCTGATAATATTGATTATATCAATGCACACGGCACTTCCACCCCTCCGAATGATGCAATGGAAACCCGGGTTATTAAACAAGTTTTTGGAGATCATGCTTATAACCTTTCTGTAAGCTCAACCAAATCAATGACTGGACACCTGTTAGGCGGTGCAGGAGCAATTGAAGCACTGATCATCGCTAAAGCCTGCCAGGAAAATAAAGTACCACCAACCATTAACCTGGATAACCCTGGTGAAGGTATGGATTTAGATTATGTTCCACATAAAATGAAAGACAGAACCGTCAATTATGCAATGAGTAATTCTTTTGGATTTGGCGGACATAATGCAGTTATTGTAACCAAAAAATACACTGATTAAAAAAGGAGATTCTTCTATGGAATTTAAAGATAAAGTTGTCTTGGTAACCGGAGGTTACCGGGGGATTGGACGAGCAATCGCTGAAAGATTTGCTAAAGAAGGGGCAAATATTGTTGTGGCTGACATTGTTCCTGATGTAACCAAAACAGCAGAAGAAATTGCTGGCCAATACCAAGTGAAAGCAATTGGGGTTGCCGGATCTGTTTCTGATGAAGGGGATGTAAAAGCTTTATTTAAAAATATTGCTGATACTTTTGGTAAACTGGATGTTTGTATCAATAATGCAGGTATTACCCGTGACACCCTTTCTATGCGAATGAGTGCGGATGACTGGGATAAAGTAATTGATATCAATTTGCGTAGTGTTTTTTTAGTTACTAAAGAAGCTGTTACCATGATGATGCGAGCGAAATATGGCCGTATTGTCAACATGTCTTCTATTGTTGGCTTAAGGGGAAATGTGGGACAAGCAAATTATTCTGCCAGTAAAGCTGGTATTGTCGGTTTAACTAAATCTGTTGCTTCAGAAGTGGCAAAAAGAGGAATTACAGTCAATGCAATTGCACCTGGTTTTATTGATACTGACATGACAAGAGCTGTACAGGATAAAGCAAGGGATAATTTTTTGAGCATGATTCCTATGGAAAAAGCTGGCGGTGTAGATGATATTGCTGAAGCAGCTGCATTTTTAGGATCTGATCGCTCTAAATATATAACCGGACAGGTTTTGGTGGTTGACGGCGGTCTAATGTTACGTTAAATCTTGGATAGAGGAGCAAATATGTTAGATATGTCCTATCAAGGAAAAGTATTTGATTCTTTTTCCTTTGATGTAGAAAAAAGTAAAATAAAAGAGTTGTGCCTGGCAATTGGAGATGATAACCCCCTCTTTTTTGACAGTGAATTTGCCAAAAAAGAAGGTTATGAAGAAACACCAGTCCCATTAACCTTTGCTACCCTCATGAATTTCTGGGGATATCCGGAAATCTGGGATAGAATGAAGGAAGTAGGCATTGATGTTCAAAAATTACTTCATGCTAAGGAAGAATATGAATATTTAGCCCCAATTTACCCTGGTGATCATATAGTTGGCCAGGTTAATGTTGAATCCATGCGTTCTTCAACTTTAATGCAAATGGTGACCTTTAAAAGTCAGTATAAAAGAAACGATGAACTAGTTTTAATTGCTAAAATGACGATAGTTGTAATGGAAGGAGAAGAGTAATGGAAAAACTGGATTATAATAATATTGAAGCCGGCTTTGAACTGCCCTCTTTAACCAAAGAGCCCATCACTCAAGTCCAATTAATACGATACGCAGGAGCGTCAGGAGATTTTAATCCCATTCATACCGTTCCTGAATTTGCAAAACAAGCTGGTTTAGATGGTTGTATTGCCCACGGCATGCTTATTATGGGAATTTTAGGTCAAATGATTACTAATTTTGCTGATATCAAAGCAGTAAAAAAATATGGTGTCAGCTTTAAAAGTATGACTAAACCAGGAGATGTATTAACAGCTAAAGGGATAGTTAAAAAGAAATATGAAAATGATGAAGGCCGTTTTATTGACTGTAAAGTTTATATAGAAGACGAAAAAAACGATGTTAAGGTAGATGGCAAAGTAACCATCCAACTAGATTAAACTATTCATTGTAAAATAAGGATAAAAACTGTATTCTATCGTAAGGATACAGTTTTTTTTATGAAAAAAACAGGTAATTCGATAAATTGAGATATAATATTAAAAAACAAAAAGAAATAATATTTAAAAAGTAAAGAGTTATAATTATGAATGAATCAAAAAAACCGACAGCTAACAGCCAGCTTGGATTACGTCCTTTAACCCAAACAGAAAAAGATGTCCTAAATAAAAATCATAATAATTTAA
>JAKSBL010000537.1 GCA_022361115.1 Spirochaetota bacterium
ACACAGCCCTTTATCCAAAGCATTCTGATATCTGATTTGAAAGCGATCAAATTTCCCTTTCTTACATAACTGATCAATACTCCCTTCCATAGCAAAAGTGACCTGGTTTACTCCAAAACCTCGCATAGCACCACAGGGAAGATTATTTGTATAAACAGCTTTGGCTTCTATATCTACATTTGGAATATAGTAAGCACCAGAAGCATGACCAGCTGCCCTTTGTAAAACTTTCATACCAACTGATGCATAAGCACCTGAATCCCCCAGTATTTTTACTCTTAGGGCCTGAAAATTCCCCTTTTTATCACATGCTAATTGATAATTCATCCTAAAAGGGTGTCGTTTGGGATGCATAATGAGCGATTCTTCTCTGTTCAGATGAATTTTAACTGGGCGATTTGTTAAAAAGGTAAAAAGGGCGGCATGATGTTGAACCGTGAGATCTTCTTTTCCTCCAAATCCCCCTCCTGTGGGGATTAAAATCACCTGTATCTGGTCAATAGATAATCCCAGGATACGAGCAATTTGCTTGCGATCCTCATATACTCCCTGGCTTTGAGAATAAATTCGGATCCCCTCATCATAAGGCAGGGCAATTGCTGCTTCAGTTTCTAAAAATGCATGTTCAATTCTCTGAGTTTCAAACTTTTGCTCAACAACAAAAGGGGCTTGCTGAAAAATTTCATCAACAGGTTTCCCCCGTTTTATTTTACAGCTGTCCAGCAAGTTACCCCCAGAATGTACTTTTATCGATGAGGTTTCTGCTGTTTCCATATCAGTTAAAGCCGGCAGTTCCTCATACTCAACTTGAATGAGATTAACGGCTTCTCGCGCACTATCCTCATTCTCTGCAACAACACCAGCCAGCACATCTCCGATATAACAGGTGCTTTCTCCTTTTGCTACCATAACTGGCCAATCATCAATAATGAGTCCATTAAATCTTTCTCCCGGAATATCATCAGCTGTAAATACAGCTACTACTCCAGGATATTTTTTTGCTTCATCAATGTTGATAGATAATATTCGGGCACGGGGGAAATCGGAAAATTTTAATGCCCCTGCTAATAAGCCTTCAAAAGAAAGATCATCTACAAAGGGACTAGCGCCTATTGCTTTTTCATAAGCATCATACTTGGGTAAAGATTGTCCAATTTTTCCTGAGTATGGTAATGATATTGATTTTTGTTTCTTTAATGCAAGAGCCGCCCTTTTCACCGCTGCAATAATAGCCAGATAGCCAGTACAACGACAAAGGTGATTTTTAAATGCTTTCCTGATTTCTACAATAGCTGGATCTGGATTATTCTCCAGGAGAATCTTTGTTCGCAATATCATAGCAGGGGTACAATATCCACATTGAACTGCACCTTCTATAAGAAAAGCATTTACAATAATATCTCTTAATTTTTGAGGTATCCCTTCAACAGTGGTGATTTGTGCTCCATTGAGTTTTTTTAAAGGGGTAATACAGGAAAGTTGGGGTTTTTGGTTTATTTCTGTTAAACAGTCATTACAATAAGCTTGACCAGAACAACCGTCCTTTACAGAAGTGATTTTGGCAATATTTCGTAAATATTTTAAAAGAGAAATTTCCGGATCACCATCATAAGAATGTTTATAACCATTTAAAACGAATTCAATCATTTTATCTCCCTTAATAATTAGTATATATATTTTTTTAAACCAGGCAAATATACTTATATTTTTAAAATCATTTGTTTACTCAGCAATGAAAGAATTTTAAATGCAGCTTCTTATAAATTTTGTGGACTAATGATTACTTAAAGTTTACTTTTTTGAAATACTTGACAATGGAATGCATTTAAAATTAAAAATTTTACTTAATAACAGGGACTGGCAGATTATTTTGTATACAAAATGCTTTCAAGATATTACGGATTAAAAAGGCAATAGTAACCGGACCGACACCGCCTGGTACAGGTGTTACGGTTTCTAATAAATCATAAACATCTTTATTTGTATCCCCAACAATTTTACCATCCACTTTGGTAATTCCGGCATCAACAATTGTCAGATTGGGATTATTGATTTTTTTTACCATATCCCGGTCTATTAAACCCGGCACTCCAGTAGCAGTAATGATAATATCAGCATTTCTTAAGTGATCATACAGATGATGAGTAAACTTATCACACATGGTAACAGTCGCCCCTTCATTCTGCAGCATTATTGATAGGGGACGTCCAACAATAAGAGATTGACCAATAACGACAATCCTTTTGGCCCTCAATCCACTTTCCTGATTTTTTTTAGGAAAAACTGTATCAAGAATATGAACAATTCCCCAGGGGGTACAGGGATGCAAGTAGGGAGTGGTACTCTTTACGGTAAGCCGGCCCACATTTAGCGGATGGAACCCATCTACATCTTTTAAAGGGTCAATTGCCTCAATAACAGGTTCAATACTGATATGTTTGGGCAAAGGCAGCTGTACTAAAATGCCATGAAAATCAGAAGATTGATTGAACCCCTCCACTAATCCTAATAGACTTTGCTCACTGATCCCTTCATCTAAATGAGCATAAACCGTTTCAATGCCAACCTCTTTACAGGCCTTAATTTTATTTCTGACATAAACTTCTGAAGCAGATTGGCTCCCTACCTGAATGACAGCAAAGCGGGGTTTTTTTTCTAATTGATCAATATGGTTCTTAACTTGAGTTTTTATTTTTACAGCAATTTCTTTTCCATCAATATATTTAGTCATAAGCTGCCTTTTTTAATTTGGTATATTTTTATAAGCAAATACTTATTATTAATCATCATCCGAATTGCAATTGATTATATCATATTAAAAATTCGGTGAAAAGAAAATATCCCGGAAATATTTATTCTTTAGGCGCTGTAAATCATTTAAAATCTATTGGAAAAGCAGACTGATGCATCATTTGTTTTCTACTCCAAATCAATCATACTATATTGAAATAGTCGGATATAAGATTGATAAACACCTTTAGACGTTACTACGATACAGCAAAAAAAGTGCCAAAAATGTTTAAATCCAAGGGAAAAACCAGGGAAAGTCCCTATAGATTTATAGAGTTAGAAATGATAAAAAGGATAAAATATACTGGAAATACACATAACATTTTAAGGGATATTAAGAGGAGATTTAGCAAAAAATTGATCATTCTGCTTTTTTATCTTCAATAATTTGTCAAGTG
>JAKSBL010000476.1 GCA_022361115.1 Spirochaetota bacterium
AAAAAAAAAAAATCTTATTAAGGAAGATAAAATAGAATTGGTATTTAAGCCATTTGAAATAAAAACAATCAGAATAAATAGATAATGTTTCTAAAAAGGCATATCAGAACGTTATTGATAATAATAGGGTTTCTCAACTACCAAATTCACTTGATAGTTTGATTGATAATATTTATTTATCTCAGCCTGTAACCATAAGGATAAATCAGGACCACACCCCTGACAATGAGCACATTCGGCACCTGCAATCAAAAAGATGGTATTATCCTCTACTTTAGCAAGGCGGATATCACCTCCATCAACATTGACCATGGGACGGAGAACCTGCTCTATGTAAATGGGCAACTCAAGTTTTTTTAGCATATTTTCTACAACTTTTGATTAATTATGCTGCTATTTAAACATAATTAGCCTATTTTGTCAATTTATTTATTTTTTTGCAGTAATTTAAATATTTATATAATTAAGAGAGGAATCACTGAATGAGGGATAATAGTGAAACAAATAAGCAAAAAGCTTCATTTAAGATCAATGATTTTGCTATAGAATTACGGAAATTAATTATGCCCGAAAACCATCTTTGGGTAAATAGCGGTTATACCACGGTTCACCCTTTATGGAATCAAGTTACTGGTATACAGGGTTTTTTTTCACCCCCTTATGCTTTACCAGATTTCTCTTTGCTGGCTAATTATAGAGTAAATGGGTTAACCGTGATGGATAACGGCAACCGGGGTAAGGGTGATGTTGGATTACTCTATGGAGGAGGAACCTGGTATCCTGACAGAATTGTTCGTAAAGGAACGTATCATCATATAAAAGATAAAAAACTCATCTCCTTTAGTGTTGTTTCAGAACTCATCCCCTGTTCACAACAAAATGGATTTCTTTTAAAAATAAATATCACCAACCGGTGTCATAAGAACCTAATCATTGAAATAATTCCTCTTATTGATCCGGGGTCTCCTTATTATCTCAGTCTGGATCGCTGGCAATATTCACTGGCCAGGCTGAAAGGGGAAAAAGCTAATAAAATAAATGACACCACCTTTGGAAACAGTCAGTTGAAGATCCACCTCTCTCTGCATCATACTCAATTCAAAGTTCAGCCAGGAGCAACCCAGACTGCCTATTTGACAGTGTTAGCCTCAAATCCAGAATCTCAATCAGATCAGATTAAGTCCCCGGTAAAACTTGAACAATTAGCTGTACAAAACTGGAAAAGTAAATTACACAAATACTCCTCCTGTGTACCGGTTTTGGATAGCACAATTCCTGGTTTAAAAGAATATTACCAGAGATGCCTTGTTTCTGGTCTCGTCTGTATCTGGGAAAATCCAGCTTTTCAGAACAATCCCCATGTGGCAACTTCTGGAATGGATGGCGGAGCGCTTTGTTCCTACCTCTGGGATATTGGCGGATATGCTCCTAATATGCTAATTCATATGCTAAAAGAACAAATAATCCCCATTATTAAACAATTTCTCTCGATCAATCTTAGTAAATATTATGCCTTCACACCAGATGGAAAAGGGACTGGTGTCCGCTACTCCTATAGTCCCTGGTCATTAATCAAACTAGTATGGAGTGCTTTTTGTCACCTTGAGCCTGAGTTAAATCTTTATCAGCAAATCAGAGATTTTTTCCTTGCCGAGGAACAGAACTATACCTCCCAGAATGAATTATTTGATTATGGTACCCAGGAAAATCTGCTGGAAATGCGTAGTACAGGCTGGGAACATTTTGTGGCAAGTCCCAATGCAGAAAGAGCATGGTGTTATCAGCGATTAGCAGAGCTAGGCTCTTACTTTAAAGAAACAGACCATACTATCAACAGCTGGAAGAAAATGGGACAAAAAATTATTGAGGCGATTGAGAACAGACTCTGGGCTGAAAAAGAAAAATGGTTTTACTGTCTTTACCCTGATCATCACCGGGAACTGATTTATTCTATTCAGGCATTTGATACAGCAGGTATTTGTTCAGATCATATTAGCAATGGACTATTTTCTCATCTCAATGATAAAGAATTTTTAGGTTCACATGGAGTGCATAGTATCTCGCCTCAGGATGATATTCACTTTGAGTTAAATGATCCAGACTGGTCTGGAGGAGGAGCTTATAGCGGAGAGTCTCCTCAGCTAGTACAGAAATTGTTTCAGAATAACCGACCTGAATTAGCAATCAAAATCTTAAAACGATTATTCTGGATGGGATGTCATCTTCCATATATCCCGCAAGAACATTTTGCAGATAAACCGGGTTCTCCTTCCTATAAACGGGCCAATGTCATTGCCGGCCTTGCCGGTGCAGAAGCTATCATTTATGGACTCTTTGGACTGGAATTAGATTTAGATGGCACTATCTGGATGAACCCCCACCCCATACCCGGAGCAACGATTAAATTGGAAAACTATCAGATGAAAAACAGAAATCTTTCTTTCGAGCTTCAAGAAAATTCAATCATTATCCGGGAAAATGAAAAAACTATCTATTGTGGTGAACCAGCAAAAATTAAAATTTAGTTAGATCAGCAAGAATTTAAATTTTGCTTCATTTTTATAGCTAATTGTCTCATATGTCTACTGTCCGGGTAACCATTATTAGGGCGCCTGTTCTTAAGAGTATACCACCCTTTCCATTTTTCCGAAAGATCACCTTGCTCTCTTAACGCAGTGTGTTGATCTGTTAATCTAGCAGCCTTTAATAATCCTGTTTGATAATCTAATTTATTACCTGTTTGTTCAAGAATGGAACAGATTTCTATGATATTAGTTAGCAGAATAAGGGGAAAATAAACCTGATCATAAAATATTATTTTGCTTTGCGTAGAAATATCTTTCTCAACAATTTCAGCTAAAGATAAAGCTCGATATAAAATATTTATTCTTTTTTGACTTTCTGTTGTTACTTCTTGATAAAACTCATTCTGTAGCCGTAACATTTCATTCTTGATATACCAAAGATATTCCACATATCCCACATTTCCATCCTGTGAATCATGCAACATTTTTAGAAGAGAAACAACTTTATTACCTGCCTGACTAAAGTAGCGATTACACCATTCATGGATAAATGATTCCCCCTGAAATTTATCCGGCTGATCACAAAGACGAGCACAAGTTTCCAAATTTAAGAGGAAATGACGGAAAGTTTGTCCGTTTACCAAACAATACCGTGTCATCCCTTTTTCCAAAAAAGCTTTTTTCATTACATTCTCAAGTTTATGTGGATAGGGATCCTGCACAACATGATTCAGCCAGAAACCGGCATGTATATAGATCCCCCAGTCATATTCGGAATCAAGTTCCGGCCAGTAAAGTATATTTCCAAACCCGTCATCAGGCCAGCACATGATAAAATTTCCAGCTGGCTGAGGCCGAAAACCCTTTTCATAAGCAGTCCTGCCTTCAGAATATAAATCAGCTATAATGATTGCTGCGGGATTATGTTTTTTAATGATCTCAGCCATTATCGGGAAAACTTCATTAAAAACTTCTGCCACCGTTTCACCACAACTACTCTGGTATGGATAATCCCATTTTTGATTACGGGGGCGATTGAGAAAAATATCACATTTACCAATAGGTGTATTTTGTAAATAATACTGCCAGGTAGATAACCAACGGTCTTTATGTTTTGTCCAGCAAAGAGCTTCCTGATTAGTAATAGATTGAAATTCCCACCCCAGATAAAAGGAGACCTGAACTTTCATCCCCAGTAAATGGGCAAAATCAATTATTTGATTCAGCAGTTTTTCATTAACATGATAATCATTGCGAATAGTCAGATACTCAGCCCTTTCTGTATACTCTGGCCTGCCCAGATGATCATGAAAATCGATTGCATTAAACTTCAATCGACTTAATGTAATAAGAATTTGTTGCCAGCGTTTAAATGGTATTTCTAACTTTGGTTCTTCAAGATTTGCCAGTTCATCATTATCATTATCAAAATAACAGCGAATTGGCACTAAAGGAGCTGCTTGTGTAAATTCCAGCAAATCTAATTCTTGCCAGCGTTTTTTTTTCGGTAAAGGAGTCTCAAGCCAGTAACGTAAAGGATCTAGTTTCAATATTTTTTCTGAAAAAGCATGAACAGCATAATAAAGTCCGCATATATTACCACCTTCCAAAATGACTAAAGTGTTTTTGCCCTGCTTGCTTTTTTTGATTCTAAAAGCTTCAGGTTTTATTAATTCACTTTTCACATCTAAAAAGAACTTGATCCCTTTATCAATATCTTCACCTGCAATAGCAAGCTCTATATCTTCACGCAATAATTGTGCTGCATATTGACTACTTTTCTCTATACTTTGATCATTTAAACAAGAATCTGAAATCCTAATCATTTTTTCCTCATCAGATATTTCATTATTATCACCTATTTAAATTAATTTTATTAAAATTCATTTTTTTTATTATATCACCAAAACAGACTTCTATTCATGGACTATCTTGGATGAAACATGGTAAAAATTGTCTTTTTTTTATATGGTGATTCCAAAAAATCCATCTACTCCATATTTTTTTTCATTTTTATTGACCATTAATAAAGGAAATCATATCATGTGTAAACTACGGTATCTCATCGATTTTTAAGGTATTTTATGAGAGGCTATTTATGTCGTCTTTACGAGAAATTTATAATATTACAGAATTTGGCGCAAAAGGTGATAATCATACCATCAATAGTTTAGCTATTCAAAAAGCTATTGATACAGCTTACCAGAATGGCGGGGGAGTTGTGCAAATTCCGCCAGGTAAATATATAACCGGAACTATATTTTTGAAAGATCATATTGTTCTGGATATCCAAAAAGGAGCAACCTTAATTGCGTCCACCCATCTTTCTGATTATGTAAGAATGTCCATGGGGCATAATAAAGATCGTCAACCTTATCATTTAATGGTCCTGAATCAAGTCAAAGATGTCTCCATTAGAGGCGGGGGAGTAATCCAAGGAAGAGGGAAAGAATTCTGGTACCCCAAAAAAGGTCCCCAGGCAAATCCAGGCAACTATAAATGGTATAAAAGCCGGGAAGCTAGAATCAGTCCTCTGGTAGAAATCATAGATAGTAAAAATATCAGTCTTTCCGATTTTACCCTCACTCAATCACCTGGGTGGACTCTTCATATTCATTGTTGTAATTCTGTTTTTATCAGGGGAATTCGTATCCTAAATAATCTGTTTGGTCCCAATACAGATGGTATAGATATAAACGGCTGTCGTGACGTGATTATTAGTGATTGTCAAATAAGAACAGGTGATGATGCCATAGTGGTGAAAACCACTCCTGACAGTCGTACAAGTGAAAGGATCACTATTACCAATTGTATCCTGCAAACTAATTGTGTTGCGTTAAAACTGGGTGCAACCGAATCCTATCATGATATGCGGCAGATTACTATCAGTAACTGTATCATACATAAAAGTAACCGTGGTATTGGATTTTATTCTTTAAATGGTGGAATTTTTGAGGATATAACCATTTCAAATATTATCTGCGACACACATAACGGCATGCTGCTGAATCGTCCTATCCATTTCGATCAGCGAGGACTTCCTGAAAAAGCAAAACAAGGGACCATGCGTAATATTCATATCAATAATTTTGTGGCAAAAACGAATGGTCGTATCCTCCTGACTGCTCAAACCGGCACATTCCTGGAAAATATTGTTTTAAGAGATATCCATTTAAGCTACGGGGAAGTGGAAAATGCCCAGAAACTGGCAGACCAAATAGAGAGCGGGAAAGGAACGTTTTCTAATTTTAATCCAGCTGCCAGAGAAGCAAATGCTGCCCTGGTAGTAGAAAACATTAAAAATCTGTTAGTAGATAATTTTACCATTGACTGGCCAGAGAATAAACCAGATTTTGATTTCATAGTGTGCTGGGGAAAGAGTATTACTGAAAGTATAATGAATAATCCCCTGGTTAAGCCTGTTCATCAGGATAACAAAAAATATTTCTTTGAAGATAGCCAAGTCAATATTATTTCATAAAAAAAAAGAATCACCTTATTCCTGCATAATGGCCTGGCACTTTTCAGGGTGGGCTGCTTCCCCATTAAAATTCTCTAATGTTAAATTAGCAACATCTTTTGTGTAAAGTGCAGGGCCATAATAATCAGGGCGATTATCTCCCCATTGCACAACGGAATTACTAATAGTAATATTATAACAATGGGTGAGATAAAAACCAGCAGTATGGGTCTCTATCAGTCCCTCTGTATCCCCTTCACTCTCTGTAAGACCAATACAGGGGCGGTTATCATAAACCCCTCCTTTATATTTAGTCCATTTATTAATCTTTATTTTTACATTATCAAACAAAATATCAGTCGGATAAGAATCCTTACAGCCATTTACATAAATACCATTTTCACTTTCTCCTATAATGTTTATGAATTGAATATTGCGTACTTTTCCAATTTTAGGTTCTTTTTTCCCCGGAGCAAATCTTCTGAAATGTTTAGGAGAACGCTTTAATGAAGTAATATAAATAGGCTCTGCTTTACCCCACCAAACATCAGAAAAAAGTCGGGAATGGATGGTTATATTGGAAAAAATGACATTTTCCACTACCCCTTCATCCCGATTCTGTATTCCTAGTGCCCGGTTACTAGCAGAAATGATAATAGAATTAAAAACCACATTGCGGATAGCATCTACATTCTCACTTCCCAGTTTAATAGAACAGGAAGTGGAGATTAGCACACAACCTGTTACTGTGACATTTTCCGTGGGTCCATATTCCGAATACTCTCTTCGGGTTTTAAGACAGATACAATCATCTGCTGATTCTATGTAACAATTACTTATTCTGACATTTCGACTATGATCAATATCAATACCATCACAATTACGAACTTTTAGGCTATTTAAAATTCTCACTCTGTCAATCACTACATCTTCACAACCAATTGGATGAACACACCAATAAGCAGCATTTTTAAAAGTAACATCCTTTAGAGTAATATTTTTGCAATCAATCAGAGTTAATAAGTGAGGTCGCATATCTACATCATTCACAATTTTATAATTATAATGAGTCGATTCTTCATTAAGCATAAATTCCGTGCCCTGGCTATCAAGTACTCCGCCACCTGTAATTGAGATATTCTCTGCATTTTTAGCAGTAATCCACAGACTCCCCTCACTCCGATTCTCTTTAAAAGCACTTTCCGTATAAAGAGATTCATCCAGATCGGCTTTAATAACCGCATTATTCTCCAGGTGAAAGTTAACATTGGATCTTAATTGAAAAGGGCCAGCTATAAACTCTCGACCAGCTGGAACCCTAACCGTTCCGCCTCCAGATTGATGGCACTGGTCAATCGCTTGCTGGATAGCCTGACTATCATTGTTTTTGCCATCTCCCTTTGCTCCAAAATCCATAATATCAAAATCCATCTTTTACTCCCAACTAAATTTGAGATAGTGCTCTTAATATCAGTAATTTTTTCTCTAAAAAAGTTACTCTATATCAGCTAATATTTTTATAACACTATTTTTTTTTATATTTCCATGGGATTTTTGCAAA
>JAKSBL010000455.1 GCA_022361115.1 Spirochaetota bacterium
TGTTTATCTGGACAATCGGTTTTTTTTATACATTATTGATTCCCAAAAAGTGGTTATATCCAACTGCCTGGCCTATTTTTTTTTTTTTTTTTTTAAAAGCTTGTAAAATTAAAGTTCACTTTACGGGAACTATAGATTTGAAATCTCAAGCCAATACGATCTTTATAGCAAATCACCGTAGTTTTGCCGATACTTTTATTATTACTTATTTACTGCGAAAACCTTTTACTATTGCCTATACAAGCTGGATGACAAAAAATCCTTTTTTTAATCTTGTTGCTAATAAGATGGCATTAATACCTTTAGCAAAAAAAGATTTAATTCAACAAAAAAATGGTTTAAAAATTATTGAGAAAATGTTACAAAAGAAGTATTCCTTAATTTATTTTCCAGAAGGCAGATTTGTTTTTGATAAAGCAATCGGCCAGTTACAAAGAGGAATCGCAAAAATAGCTAAGGATTCAAAGTGTACTGTTATTCCTTTAGCTATTTATGGATCAGGGATTAAACAAGATTTCTTATTTGATAATATGCTGGTTAATAAAGATATTTATGTTGATTGCGGTGATCCAGTTAAATATTCTGATTTTTCAGATGATGATAACTTTATAAAATATTTAACTGAATCTCTATCCAATAAATATCAATATCTAGAAAAAAAATATTCTAATTAAAATTAAAAATCAGGAAACTTATTCATGACCATATTTTTTATCATTCTCAGTGTCGGCGGGATTATTTTATTATTATCTATATATTCTGTCAGTATGTACAGAAATTTAACTTTTCATAAATTTAAAGTTGATAAAAATTATCATCCCAAAGCAGTGATATTTGCCCCTTGTAAAGGGAATAGCTCTTTCTTAAAGCAAAACTTAGAATCCATTGTCCATCAGAAATATGCTGGGACTTATCATGTCCACTTTATTTTAGATTTTCAGGAAGATAGTGCATATCCGGTAATTAAGGAAATCCTTGATTCATATCCTTATACAAGTTTGACTATTGCTGGGCAAGCTAAAAATAATGGACAAAAAAACCATAATATCCTACAGGCATTAAAAGATATCGAGAAAAAAGGGAATGATTATGAAGTTTATACTTTTTATGACAGTGATCATTCTGCAAGCCCTGAGTGGTTAGCCATGCTTGTGCAAACTTTAACTATTAAGGACACTGAAATTTCTACCTTCAGAGCTTTGATTGAAAAAGATGATGAAATAACAGCAGGTAATATACTTTATTCTATGCTGACCAACTATATGTACTCAGTCAACACCTTTACCAATCAAGTTTGGGGTGGTTCAATGGGAATTCGTAAAACTACTTTTGAAAAATATGATATTAAAAAAATCTGGGAAGAAAGTATTTCTCATGATTGTCCTATTAATGGTTTAAAAGCCAAACGGATATTTAATCCTGATGGATTGCCAGAAGAAAATACTTATCATTATGATTTTCCTGGTTTTATGACCTGGATTATTCGTAATATCACAAACTGGCGGTTCTTTTCCAAAGAGTTCTGGAACCTTTCCTTTTATAGTATTTCAGCAAATTTATTAATGTTTATTTTTTTTGTTATCAGTTTAATTTTTATCCCCTTTTTCCCAGAATCACAAACCTATGCAATGATATTAGGTTCTTATGTTGTTGTCAGCTATTTTATAGTGGCAGTTTTTCTCACATTTCGTATGAAGAAAAAAATTAAATGGTTTTTCATTTATTATTTCTTTTTGCCGATTTTTCTATTTTCCACAGAAATCGGTTTTGTAGCCAGCATTTTTAATAAAACTATACATTGGGCTGGAAAAAAATATACTATTAACAATAAAGGTGCTGTCTTAAAAATTGAATAACTCTCATACTCACTTTAAATTCATGTTTAAGGCATTGATATTATTTCTCTTTTTTATCCTTTCAATAAAAAATATTTCAGCTGATCCATATTTACCAGATAAAAAGGCATATCAAAAAGATGCGATTGTGCAATTTTTACATGAATTTAGTACTTTAAGATATCCTGACACAATTAAAGAAAAAAATTTTTATTCAGAATTAACCAGGTTAAATTATTTACTGGATCAATTATCAGAGCAAAGTGTACTTTTTTTAACTCACGGGACATTGACTAAACAATCTCCTCAGCAGTACTATTTTACTCCCAGCGGTATCAGAGATAACGGTGTGTATTTAAGTCATTTAGCCAAGCTAACCCGTTCAGAATACGCCTATTACTTAAAATGGAGTGGGAAAAATAATCATCAAGACCGAATGAACTCTGCTCTAACCTTTTCTGAAACTATTAAAAATCAATTAGGTTTTCTCAGTAAAAAAACCAGTTTATCAGCTAAAGAGATCCCAGTCATTCTTGCTGGCCATAGTTTTGGTGCAAATATTATGATTGTAACAGCAAACATTTTGAAGCAAGCCGGTTATAATGTCCAGCTTTTGTGGACAATAAATTGCCCCAATAATACTTACCGTTTACAATACCCTGAGATCCACCATGTCAATTTTTATTCAGAAAAAGATTGGGTAATAAAACTTTTCTGTTCTGTATATTTTATGGGAAACGGCCAAAAACTATTATATTATGGCCCAACCCGGTATACATTTGATAAGGCAATCAATATCTGTCAGGACAGTTTTATCACAAGAGAAAGATATATTTTTGAAAATATCAAGAGTAATAAACAACTACCAAATTATCTTTTTCACCATGGTACCAGGCACGGGCAATTTTTAGTTGATATTGAAGATTTCCTAACAGAAACAAAAGGGAATTACAATGAAGCAGATACTCAATCTAATTTTCCCAATAACTTTATATACTCTAACGGAAAACATCAAATCAAATTGGTTTATGATCTTGATCATCTAATCATTTATAATCTAAATGAACAAATCCTATTTCAAATTTTTGATTATCAATTGGAACAGAAAAGGAAAGAGCGTTTAAAAACCATGCCGTTATATGGAAGTGGAAGATTAAAAATAACCAATGAGACGAATAATCAA
>JAKSBL010000200.1 GCA_022361115.1 Spirochaetota bacterium
GATTATGATTTGCATTTTTATATCACAAAATTTTATGAGACAGAGCATATTGCAACTCTTTTTTATCAACGAAATGATCAGATATTGGAAACACAAATAAATTTTCAGCAAATCAGTCAAATGATGACGGAACAACAATTATCTCTTTTTGAGTATCCTATTAAGATTGTTGCAAGCCGCAGGCCATTAGAAGCGTTAAATGTGGCTTTTAATGAAAGTATTGAAATTGTTCACATGTCAATAACCGGTCTACGCTACTTAATCACCAAGCCAAAGAAAAACATTCAAGATCAGATTGGCGGGCCCATAAAAATTGGTGCAATTATTGGATCAACAACAGTAGAAGCGATGAAAGAAGGCTGGCAGGAAGCTTTAAAAAGTTTTTTTCAATTAATTTCATATATTTCACTAGCCCTGGCAATATTTAATCTCCTCCCTTTTCCTGCAGTCGATGGAGGGCATTTAATTTTATATTCATATGAAATTATTACTCGCAGAACCATTAATATGAGAATAATTTATACCATTAATTTCTTAGGCTTTATGATTTTAATTGGGTTGGCTATATTTATTGCCTTTTTAGATATTGGTAGTCTGATAAAGTAAAATTGAAAGGTATTTAGGCAATATTGACACAATAGTGTGTTTTTGGTATACTGCGTCTGATTTTCATTGATTTTAAGCAATTCAATTCTGATATTTGCCTGCCTAAAAGATTACTGAAAACAATTTTTCAGGCAGGCAATACCATAGAGTATTTTATTTTCTGCAAAATGCTTTATTATAAATAATCACTATGTTTTAAAGGGAGAACTTATGGCAGGTCATAGTAAATGGGCTAATATTCAACATAAAAAAGGTGCAAATGACAAAAAAAGGGCAAAAATCTTTTCTAAGATCATTCGCGAATTAACAGTTGCTTCAAAAATGGGGGGGAGTGATCCCGATGCTAATCCACGTTTAAGATCAGCTGTAATCAAGGCTAAAGAGGCAAATATGCCAAAAGATACCATGGAACGGGCGATTAAAAAAGGTGCCGGAGAAGTGGATAATGTAAACTATGAAGAGTTCACTTATGAAGGCTATGCTCCGGAGGGGGTAGCTGTTTACATGGAAATTATGACAGATAACAAAAATCGTACTGCCAGTGATGTTCGCTCAACTATGACAAAAGCAGGTGGTAATCTAGGAGCAAATGGCTGTGTATCCTATCTTTTTGAAAAAAAAGGGATTATTATTTTTGAAGAAAAAAATATGTCTGAAGAAAAAGCTATGGAAATAGGTGTTGAAGCTGGTGCTGAAGATATTAACTTGGAAGACAATCATGTAGAAGTTATCACTTCAGTAGATGAATTTGAAAATGTTTTAAAAGCTTTTGATCAAACTGGAGCAGAAAGAGTTTCTGCTGAAATTACCATGATCCCAACAACTTATCAAGAAGTCGAAACAGATAAAGTTGAGAAAATTTTAAATCTAATTGAAAAACTCGAAGATTTAGATGATATCCAGGCGGTCTATACGAATTTAAAAATACCTGATGACTACCAGATATAAATGATCATTATTGGAATTGATCCGGGAATTGAAAAGACCGGTATTGGGATTATTCAAAAAGAACAACAAAAACTTCAGTTGCTGGATAGTGTTTTAATCCATACATCAGCTAAATTATCTCATCAACAAAGATTACAAAA
Organism: Spirochaetota bacterium; assembly: GCA_022361115.1. Classification (GTDB taxonomy): domain Bacteria; phylum Spirochaetota; class GWE2-31-10; order GWE2-31-10; family GWE2-31-10; genus JAKSBL01. The sequence continues at coordinate 1,695 of JAKSBL010000200.1, forward strand.
TATTTTCACTGAACTCTCGACAATTGTAGAAAAATTTCCTGTTGAAGAAGCAGCAGTAGAAAAATTATTTTTTGCTAAAAACATCAAAACTGCACTAACTGTTTCAGAAGCCAGGGGAGTCATTTTATTAGCTTTACAATTAAAAAAACTACCCATTTATGAATATACGCCTTTACAGGTTAAACAAGCATTAATTGGCTATGGCCGCGCTACTAAAAAGCAAATTCAAGAACTGGTCAAAATTATTCTTCAGTTAGATGAAATACCCAAGCAAGATGATGTGGCTGATGGTATTGCTGTGGCTATTACTCATATTCATAGTATGAAGTTGAAAAAAAAGATTAATGGTTGAGGAGTACCCAAACCATTTGTTTTAATTCTATGATATTAAATGGTTTTCTTAAGATTAATAAGTGATCATTGGGAAAAAATTCTGCCAGTCTGATACTGGTTTGAAATTCTAATAACCCAGTGGTAAAAATAACTGGGAGATTGGGATCAATTTCCCAGATGTGTTGTATGGTTTCAATTCCGGTTATGCCTGGTGGCATTTTTTCATCAACAATTGCAAGAGAGAAAGGAGAATTTTCTATTTTTTTCTGATTGACCAGATTTACTGCTTCCTCTCCTTGATAAGCATTAAAAAACTGAAAATCTATTTTTGGCAAAACTTTGCTTGTTGTACTTCCAAATAGCTTTTCTTCCTGTTTATCCAGATTACTTTTTATTTTTGGCTTTAATGATGATATGATTTTTTCAAAATCATGGTGAATGTCTTTTTGGTCATCTGTAATCAGTATAGAATATGTCATTGATTTTTGCCTTTTACTAAAAGGTTTGTATATTTTTAATGGTTTTATTATTTTGTTTTTCAAATAGCTTTTGAAAAATCTCCTGAATATCAAGATGATCAGATATTGGATCAATGGAAAGCAAAAAAGCCTCAATCTCTAATTCTGGAGTTAAAAGATTTTCATTGCAGGCTTTGGTAATCATTTTTATCAATCTTTTTGCTATGTGAGGGAGATTTTTATTATCACAATAGGGAAGTAATAAAATGAACTCATCTCCGCCAAATGAATGAGGGATTTGCCAATTTTGTACCTTTTCTTCTAAATAATCAGTTGTCTGATCGGTACACCGAATTTTTATATCATAATCCCGAAGTTTTCTTGATAGAATTCGAGCTACTTTTTTTAAAACCTCATTTCCCTGATCTATTCCATATTGTTCTTGATAGGATTGAAATCCTTTTATCCCAAAAAACAGAATGCTGATGGGAAAAATATTTCTTTTTGCCTCGTGTAGTAATTCGTTTAACTTGGGAATAATGATTTTATGACTGGATAAGCCTGTCAGTGGATCAACTTGAGAAGAATTTAATAGTTCCTGATTGTTTTTTTCAAGTAGTTGATTGGCTAATCGGCATTGTTGTAGTAATTGATTTAATTCGTTGGTTCTTTTATTAACTTCATCTTCTAAATAATTTACTGCCTTTTCTATTTTTCTCCCTAAATTCCATTTTTTAACTAAGGACAAAGCAATTTGCTTGACTTCAACAGGGTAAAAAGGTTTATGCAAAAAGAGTAGTTTATCAGTTGCTCCTAGTTTGTTAATGATTTCATTCCAGGAATAATCTGAATAGGCTGAGCAGATGACTATTTCAGTGTGAGGGTTTATTTTCCAGATCCTGGAAACAGTTTCAATACCATTGATTCCAGGAGGCATTCTAACATCTACAAAAACAACAGCATAAGGATTTTGTGTCTCTTCAGCTTGTTTGACTTTTAAAACAGCTTCTTCTCCTTGATAAGAATGATCAATTTTATAATTGAACACTTCTGGCTGGGATTGTTGATTTTTTTCTGCAAATAAACTAGCCTCTAGGCGATTCAGATAATTATCCTGATCATTGTCATGATATATCAGAATTTTGTTAAAATCTTCATGAATAGACTCGTTGTCATCGACAATTAAAATTCTTGTATTATTAAACATTGAAAAACCTGTTTTAATTATAAGTTGATGTATGTTCTAATACAAGTATAGTTTTTTTTTTAATAATGTAAATAAAAAAAAAAAAAAAAAAA
>JAKSBL010000116.1 GCA_022361115.1 Spirochaetota bacterium
AATTCTTTGTGCCAAGGCATTGTAATACATAGTATTTTTTGAAGATTCCACCATCTCTTTATCAATATCTACTGAATTACCATTGTTATTTTGATAAGTATTAAATTCAACAATTTTTTTGGCCTTCACTGTTCTGTAATCAGTAACCCGAAAACCTGGGATATGTTTTTCATGTGTGGTTTTTAATGGATCACCAGGATAATTCTTTTCTGTATTTAAAGCTCTTTGCAATTCTGCACCAAAAGTAACATCCTGTCTCTTGTAATTCGGTGTAGTTGCATTGGCAATATTATTATTAATAACATTGCTTCTCATCATAGCAGCATCCATGCCGCGTTGAGCAATATCAATCATTTTTAAAGAGTTGCCATTTAAAATTGACATAATACCTATCCTGTATTTATTAAAATAATCATTATTCATTAATTTTTCGGAAAGATAAAAATATTTTTAAGGAATATTTATAATAATTTCACAGCATTATCATTTTATGAACAAAAAATAAAAAAACTTTGACATTGATTTTGTTTCTCACTATATTTTAAAAATACAAATTATTAATATTAGGTAGTGTCAATTTTTAATTTATAGATGAAATTATAAACTATTCATTTTAGCTAAAGTAATTGCTAATAATTTTGACATCACCTAAAATGCAAGCAGGAGGAAAGTATGGATTTTTTTGCTCAGGTTAATACTAGCAACAACTTTAATGAAGATGTAACTAGAGAAAAACATTTACCACTTATTCAGGTAGAAGATGTTGGCAATGACAAACATAAAATTATTGTGGATGTTGGTGGTGGGAAACATCCTAATGATATTGACCATTGGATTCAATGGGTTGAAGTCCGTCTGGATGATATGTTTGTCGGAAGAGCAGAATTTAGTGCAAAAGTGATGGAACCGGTAGTCGAATTTGTTGTCAATTGTAAAGGCACCTGCAATATTTCTGCTTTAGCTCGCTGCAACAAACATGGGCTTTGGTTAACTACAGCAAAATGTAGTTAATCATAATATAAGTATTTAATATAAAAACGTTCTTTTCAGGAGGATCAGAGCGTTTTTTTATTTTTTTTATTTTTTCTATTATTTACATTATTAAAAAAAAAA
>JAKSBL010000118.1 GCA_022361115.1 Spirochaetota bacterium
AGGCAAATAAATACTTGGTATCTGAGAAGTATCTTTGTTATAGAACTATATTGTGAATGCCGGTATTTGAGTTTGCATGATCATTGTTCACCAAGCTTTTAGTGTTCTTATCATCCATTATTATTTGTCCACTCATAGTTTTTTTCTATATATATAATATATCTTATTAGTGGACCAGAATTTTATGGCAGCAGTATACTTTCTTGGAAAAGATTTAAATTTCGTTGATAATACTATTTCTTCCACTACTCACTTCTCCATCAAATTCTTATTATAAAAACTATAATACCCTTTAGAACTAACAATGATATGATCAATAATTTCAATTCCTAATAAGTCGGCACTTTTTATTAATCTTTTGGTAACCGCAATATCTTCCTGACTGGGATTGAGATTGCCAGAAGGGTGATTATGCACCAAAATAACTGCAGCAGCACAATCGGTAATCGCTTGATAAAAAATTTCTCTTGGATGAATCATGCTTTGATTTAAGGTACCAATAAAGACCAAGTGTTTATTAATGAGTACCCCTGCACCATCAATTGTCAAAACATAAAAATGTTCTTGTTTTTTCATGGTGATCTCTTTCATGAGTTGATATACATCCCGACTCTCCTGGATTTTGATTTCATCATTCTGAAATAAACGACGTGAAAATTCAATAGCTGCCATTAATTGGCAGGATTTAGCTGTGCCTATTCCGCTGACTTGGGCTAATTGTTGAAAATTAATATTCTGACCTGTCATTTGAAAAAGGGTAGTTAGTTCTTGAGATAAATGGAAAACGGACTTGCCTTTTATCCCGCTGCCTAATACAACAGAGATGAGTTCAGAATCAGTTAAAGCTTTTACCCCTCTTTTGATTAGTTTTTCCCGCGGCTGCTCAGTGATCTTTGGTTTTTGAATTTTTTGATAGGAATTCATTAAAATGCTCCTGGATTACTTTTTTTATATCTAATAACTTGCTTTATGAAAAATATTCTCTCTATTAATATTAATGGTTTTTTGTGCTGATTATATGACAGAGAGTGGTGAAAAATTGGAAAATAATTAGGGGATATTCCTCATCATGTATAAGAAGTAAAATTAGTACAAATTAAGGAATAATCCCTATTATCCAGGCAGTCAATCAGCAGGCAGGCATTGACACCGGTCAGTGATAAAATCGGCTTTATTTTTCTGTTAATTGCCAGATTCCTGTCCAGTTTTCTGCAGGAGGCTTTTTTTCTAGCATGGCTATTCGTTCTAAAAAAACCAGAGAAGGGGAATCATTATTGTTAATATTTAAACAAGCTGCAAAGCATTCTTTAGCACTTTTCCATTCCATTTTTCGATATTGATCTAAGCCCTGCTCAAAGTTTATTTTTAACTCATTCAGTTTATTATTGCTTTTGTCTTTGCTGTTCATTAATTCAAAAATGCTGATTGGTTCTTCTTTTCCTAATACCTGAACCCAATCAATCTCCCGTAAAAGCATTTTACCTTCAACTTGCTTTCTGGTTTCATCAGTCACCAATATAGAAACTCCGTATTGCGAGCTGGCCCCTTTTAAGCGGGACGCAATGTTGACCGTATCTCCCAGGACTGTATAAGACTGAGAATTTTTTGATCCCATATTGCCGACAATAACCGAACCTGTGGCAAGTCCGCAACAAAATTTCAAATGTTCAACAGCAACACCTGTTTGCTTTAATATTTTTTGAACTTCTTCTAAAGTTTGTATTTGCTCTAAAGCTGCCTCACAAGCTAAGAGAGGGTGGTTGGATTCTTCAACAAAAGGAGTCCCCCAAAAAGCCATAACAATGGTATTAATATATTTATCCAATACACCTTGTTTTTGTGAAACTGCTTTAGAAAGCAGAGAAAGATATCTATTCGTTAACTGTAATTGAGTATCAACTTCTAAACCACTAATCACTTCACTAAATTGTTTTACCTCAGAGAATATGACGGTCATATTTTTCTTTTCCCCGCCAGTTGAGAGGTTTTCCTGATCTATTAAATTCTCAACTATCCTGGGGTCTACATATTTACCAAAAGTGGATTTTATTCTTGCTTTTAATGCCATCTCTTCAATCATATGGTTAAAAGACTGAGCAAGATGTTGTAATTCATCTTTGGTATTAACAGCGATCTTTACAGAGTAATCCCCCTTGGCAACAGAACCCATAGCTGACATTAGGCTTTGAATTGGTCCGATAACCCCTCTGGTAAATAAAAAGGCCATTAAAAATCCAGAAAAAATTGCTGCGATGGTCATAATAAGATTTAATTTAAGAATATTTTTTTGATGATTTGCCGCTAATATAGAGGTTTGCTGACTATAGTCATGAAGATCACGATAAATAACAGCTATCTCTTCATCAAAATGGGCTTCTTCTTTTTCAATAGCATCTTCAAGCTTATGGGCTTCTGCTTTATTGTTTGATTTGAGCAGGTTAATGAGGTGAATAGCATGATCATGAAAATCCTGATGTTCTTTCTCAATTTGATGTAATCTTTTCACAAGTAAAGCAAAGTAATCTCTGTCTTTTTGAGTCTGACTCAAATCTTTACCTTCATCAGCTAAGTTAATGGCTTTGGCAAGCTCCCTGTCAACTTGTTCTCCTTTTTCTTCAAATAATTCAAACTCCTGTTGAATATGTGCTGTATCCGGGGTTTCTGTTTCTAATTGCTTAATCAACCGTTCTAAATGGAGTTCCTGTTCTAATACATAAACATCAATGAGACTGACCGTATCAGTTACAGGTATAATATATTCAGCAAGGTCTATTACTTCTTCATTCACTTCACTGATTTTAAAATACGAGAATAGTGCAACAATAATGATACAGATTAATAAACTGGTAACAATGAAAAAAATTTTCCAGAGAAGTCCGATTTTCACAATTTACTCCTTGTGATTCATGCTCAATTTTTTCCGAGGGTATCAATTTTATTTAGATAAATCCGGGTTGGTTTATCATCACTTTTGATTTCTAAACATTTCTTAAATTGATTTTTAGCACCAGATAGATCTTTTGAGTGGTATAGTGCTAGACCTTTTTCAAAATATTCTTTCAGTTCTAATATTTGTATGTCACATTCACCTTTTCGGTCCAAAAGCTCAAAGATACTGACATTTTGTTTATCCAGAACTTTTATCATTCCAACTTCTCTTGTTTCAAAGCCATCTTTTACTAAATCCTGTGTTTCTTGGGAAATAAGGATATTTGTTCCGAATTTTTTATTGGTGCCTTCCAGGATTTCTGCCATTCCAACAGCTTCACCCATGACTGTATAGGATTGCATTTCTTCAGAACCAATATTTCCTGCCAGCAAGGGACCTGTTGCCAGGCCAATACGAATCTTTAATTCTGGTAACCCTTTACGGATACCCATGAGATCAGGTAACCGTTTACGCAGTTTTTCCAATTGAACAAATTGTTCTAAGGCAGCATCACAAGCTAAAAGGGCATGTTCTGATGCATTGGTAAAGGGTTCACCCCAAAAAGCTACAACTGCATCACCAATATATTGATCAATGACTCCATAATTACGGGTAATAGGTTCTGAAGCCAGGGTCAAATAATTATTGATCAGATTAACTAATCCTCCTGGTGTCAGCATTTCACTAATTAGGCTGAAATCTGCAACATCAGAATGAAATACAGTCATGGTTTTTTTCTGTCCTTTTTCCATTGAGGGTGCATTGCGGTGTAGTAATTCATCGACAATTCGCGGGTCGAGAAACTGTCCAAAAGTGGTTTTTATATGTTCTTTCTCTCGTATTTCCTGTGTCATTTTGTTAAAAAAATCGGTCATTTCACCGATCTCATCATTGGTTGTTATAGGTATATTAACTCCTAAGTTGCCTTTTTCCAACTCTTTCGTCCCTTTAACCAGTTTATTAACAGGACGCATGAGGTTAAAGGACATGACTGAAGCATAAAGCAAACCCACTAATACTGATATCACAACTAATATCGTAGTGATGAGTAAAACATTTTTTTCATGCGCTTCTGTTGTTTTGGCTGAATTTTCAGTAAATTCTTCAATCTCTAAAAGAATTTCATTCAGTTCCAGGCCCAGTTGATCTTCTTCATCTTCTAAAACATTCTGTAATACGTGAGCCTTATCAATTTCATGGTTTTCTATCGCTTTGATAATTTTTAAGGCATGATCATGATAATCCTGGTGTTCTTTTTCAACGTCTTCAAGAACTGTCTTAATATGAGCAAACTCTAAAAGATCTTTCTTAATATCAAGGTGTTCAATTGCCTGGTCAGCCAGCTTAAGAGCCTGGGCAATTTCATTATCCACCTGATTGCCTCTGATTTCAAATAATGACTTTTCTTGAGCGATATGCTTTAAATCCACTGGTTTGATTTCATAAAGTCGCCATACCCTTTCTAAGTGTAATTCTTGTTCAATAGCATGAACATCAATATTGGCAATTAAATCTTCTAAAGGGATTAAATATTCAGCAATTTCTTTTAATTCATCTGAAACTTTACCTGCCTTGGCATAAGTTACCCAGCTTAAGATTATCAAAAGTAAAAGAATACTAATTGCAATTGTATAAACTTTTATACCAAACCGAATGCGCTTTTTAAATTCACCCATAAGGATAGTCCTTAACAATATTATGGTAACAATATATTATACTATATTGTAGCCGAAGCTTGTGCAAAATGCAAATATCAATACAATTAAAAAAATGTTATTGGTAATCTGATTTTCATGATTAAATTTCACCTTTTTATTGGCAAATTTGTATTAAGAAAATCAATGTTTTGCTGTTCATAATCATTAAACTGGCCAATATATTGTTGAAAGATTTGCTGCATTAGCGGATTTCTAAAATAATGATAGCTGTAATGGCTTGTTGCCTGAAATCCGCGGCGAATTTTGTGGGGACTTCCGATTCCTGGATCAAAGGAAGGGATGCCCTGTTTGATTGCCCAATCAATTGGAGCATAATAGCAGAGGTTAAAATGGAGTGCATTATAAAATTTTTTGGTACCCCAATAACG
>JAKSBL010000664.1 GCA_022361115.1 Spirochaetota bacterium
ATTGCTGAGTTATAATAAAGTTGGAGTCGTTAAAGGGTATGCAACCATCAGTTATATTCTCAAAAATAACCCTGAGATCAAAATAGTTGAAGTAACTGATAACAGCCAGGGATTAGAACAAGTATCATTTGGAGAAATTGATGCATTTATTACTGATACAGCTGTAGCTTCTTATTATATTGATAAACTAGGTATTACCAACCTGAAAGTTGCAGGTGCAATAGGATTTAACTGGGAGCTATGTTTTGCATCCAGAAAAGATCTTCCTATACTACATAGTATTTTAACAAAAGGATTATCTTTAGTTACTCATGAAGAAAGAGAAAAAATATTTAAAAAATGGATTCATATTGGAATAAAACCATTTTATCAAACCACTGAGTTTTATATTTTTTTTGGTGTATCCCTTTTTATTATTCTATTCATCATAATTACAGCATATTTGTGGAATCAGACTTTACAAATAGAGATAAACAAAAAAACCAAAGAATTTCAAAAAAGCGAAGATAAATTTCGCAGTTTAGTAGAATCTACCAGTGACTGGATCTGGGAAATAGATAAAAATGACTGCTATACTTATTCCAGTCCAAGAATAAAGGATCTCTTAGGATACGAGCCAGAAGAAATCCTGGGGAAATCGGTATTTGATTTAATGGGACCAGATGAATCAGATAAAATAAAAAAAGAATATTACCAGTATAAAAATGCGGGATTACCATTAAAAGGGATAATCAATATCAATATACATAAAAACGGGAAAGAAGTTTATCATGAAACAAGTGGCATTCCTTTTTTTAATGACAAAGGATCTTTAATTGGGTATCGCGGCATTGACCGAGATATCACAGACAGAATTGAGGCAATGAAAAATTTAAAGGCTTCCTTAAAAGAAAAAGAGATATTAATGCTGGAAATTCATCATCGTGTTAAAAACAACCTGGCAATTATTTCCAGTTTATTATCTTTACAAGGAGATAACCAGCCTGAATACAAGCAATTAATTTCTGATAATCAAAGACGAATTGAAGCAATGGCCTTGATTCATAAAATGTTGTATGAAAATAGAGATTTTCAGAATATCAATTTCAGTCATTATGTTAAAATTTTCACTTCTTATCTTTTTGATAGTTATAATATTGGAAAGATACCTATTGCTTTAGAAATTAAGATAAAAGAAAATCAAACATTGAGTATTGATAAAGCTATGCCCTGTAGTATGTTAATTAATGAGTTGATTTCAAATTCATTAGAACATGGTTTTGTTAATAAAAATGAGGGAAAAATATTCCTTTCTATTGATATTGATAATGAAACAGATGATATTGAACAGATTATTTTTAAAGACAATGGAAGTGGCTTTGAAAATAATGAAATCAAGAGTGAAGAAAAAAATCTAGGGATGAAGCTCATTCAAAATCTTGCCCTGCAGTTAGACCTATCTCTTTCCCTCAATACTAGTAAAATAAAAGGAACAGAGTATATTTTTACTCATATTCATAATGATAAAACAGAAGAAAAAAATCCAGAAAATATCCTTAAAATCCATCATCAAAATAATATTTATCTTGTAGAAGATGAAATTATCATTTTGATGCATCTGGAGAATATGCTAATCAATTCTGGTTATCATATTATTGGTAAAGCTGCCAGAGCAGAAAAAATCATTGATGATATATTAATACAAAATTTGTTACCAGATTTAATTATTATGGATATCCGTTTAAAAAGCAAAATGGATGGAATTGATGCAGTCTTAAAAATCAGAAGAAAATACACTGGACCAATTGTTTTTCGTTCCGGGTATGATACAAAAAGTATTAAAGAAAGAATAGATAATTTAAACCTAAAAAATTGTTATATTATAGAAAAAAGCGACTGGGAAACTGAAATTTTAGAATTGATAGAAGAAATTTTAGTGCCTGGCACTAATATCAATGAAAAATGAAAACATACCAGGTTAACTACAGCTCCACCCTAACAAAACATAATCCATAACAAAGATGCATCTGTGATCTCCTATGATAAAGCTTCTTGAACTTTACCGACTATTTTTTCACTGGGAATGAGGGTTTTTTGACCTGGCTCCCATTTAGCAGGACATGCTTCTCCAGGATGTTTGGAGAGATGCTCATTGCAGATCATTTTTCTTAATAGTTCATCTGCATTTCGTCCCACATTATAAAAGTTGACTTCTGATGATACCAGTATTCCCTCAGGATTAATGATAAAAGTTCCTCTTAAAGCAAGGCCAGTTGTTTCATCATATATGCCAAACAATTTTGAGATCTTACCAGTCGGATCGGCTCCCATTTTAAATTTGATGTCTTTTAGTAATTGCTCATGTTCATGCCAGGCAAGGTGAACGTATTGAGTGTCAGTTGAAATACTAAGAACTTCACAACCGAGTTCTTTCAAAGATTCATATTTTTCACCTACATCTTTTAATTCAGTTGGACAAACGAAAGTAAAATCGGCAGGATAAAAAATTAAAGCAGTCCATTTTTTCTTATCAATATTTTCTTGTAATGTAAATTTTGAAAAATATTTTTTTTCTGCATCATATGTATCAATAATAAAATCAGGAACTTTTTTGCCTATTTGTAAAATTTTCTCATCCATAAGTTACTCCAATGATTAATGTTAGTATATTCTAACATTAATCATTCTATTGGATAATGTCAATTTATTTCTCCAATTTTTACTAAAATCTCAGCTTAAAAAATACCCTCATTTATGGCTGGAGAATTTTGTTATCCTAAAAGGATGGGTCGCTAGTTATACCCTTTTACAGCTGTAATCACATCCATTTCAATTTTAAATCCAAAGTGAAGATTCCGGGTAGGAACGATTACTCTGACTGATTTATGTTCTCCAAAAAAGTCAGAATACAAACGATTTACCTGATTATATCCGTTGAGTCATAATCTTTTTTAGGACTGCTAATTATTTAAATACTAATTTATAATTGATAAAACTGGTCTACCTCAAATTAAAAAATAACTCATTCTTTTCACCTGCTTTTTTAAATCCGCATTTTTTATACATATCTTTAGCTGTATCTGCACTCTCGGTAATTAAGTAGGCTGTATCAATCTTTTTAGCCCTGATTTCGTCCAGTAGATATTTTAATACAGCTGTTCCCAATCCCATTCTTTGATAATCCTTGTATATATCAAAATCTTCAATTTTTGCTATGTCATTAGCTGTTAAAAGTTCGCAAATGCCAACTGGTTTGTTTTCTAAATAACAAACATATAAATCTAATTGTGATTCCATATCCCAATAGACTTCACTCTTACGATTAATTCTTCTTTTGGCAAAATCCCATTCCATGGCCGGCCCATTGGCCTGAATATTGATATAGATCCCATCGGCCATAATTTCTTTGGTAACAGCTTTTTTAATACTGCACTGCTTGACCTGACTTACTGGAAACTCCATATTTTTTATATCAAAATACATATAATCATAACTGGTCAGTTCTGGCTGAAGAGGCAGCTGTTCCAGCCTTTGGAGATCAATAGGAAAGTCCATTGCCAGACGTAAAAATGTTGCGTTTTCAGCCTTCCTTCTTTCTAATTCCGTTAGTATAATCTGATTAAAATTATCCTGCATAATATCTGATTTAATATAAGTAAAATTATGACTATACATATCCGATATTTTATCATCCCAAAAGCGAATAATCTGTTCATCTTCTTCCCAGCAAGAAAATTTCTTTACATACTCTATTTCTGTTGTCAGCATTTTTTCCAGTTCAACCATTTAATATCTCTTCCTCTATCTTCCAGCAACTCCAGTAGAACGGTGCAGGTTATTTTTAGACTAGCTTCTCTCACCTTTTACCCATTGCAATCTGTGTTTTAACTTCAACCCCTTTGTTCATAACCGTTAATACCTGGCCATCGCCAGATATTTTTCGCCAGTATATAAACCACAAAATCGGCATTTATTATGAGAACAGCCTACAGTTATTTGTAGTAAAATATTGTTTGTTTCAATTGGAGGGCGATGACATTCCCTTGGTAATTCATTTTATAATCCTGCTTCATTTGCGAGAATATTAGCAGAATAAACCAATGTTGTAAAGTTATTGAATTAGTAGTGAAAGGAAACAAAAAAAACGTTGCAGTGAAAAAAAGCCCTAACTATTTAGCTAGTTAGGGTCGGCAGCTTACATAAATCCAGTTTTTTTTAGATCATCATAGGTAGATAGCTCTTTGTCATAAATGATTTTTTTACTATTTTTTATGTACTTTAGCAAATCGGAAAAGTCATTTTGGTCAGAAAAGTTATCAAAACTATTTATGTCATTTCTTTCAATGCTCTTCAATAAATCCCACAATAAATTAGTATTAGATAAACCATTTTGATTGATTTTTAAAAAATCGATTTTTAGAACCTCTTGAATAAAATCAGGATCTAATATATAGCAAACAAAATACTCAGAAAATATAAATGCAATATGAGTAAATGATATATCAAGATATTTTATCTCTTCTCTATTTCCTTGTAAAACATCAACCATTAACCATCTTTTTTCATAAACACTATTTTTCATCTGCTTATTCATAATTACTCCTGTTATGTTAAGTATCACATAGCCAATCAACTAGTTTTTCATAATTGATAAAAAAGTGTTTTTTGTCGTTATATTTTATATGTATTTCCTTTACTGTATCAATCAGATAATCTAATGTTTCACAACTTTCTGTGTAAATTTCGTCAGTAACATCTTCATCATAATACAGCTTCCCTCTTTCAATAAAATAATATCCCTTCCCTTTTCTGTGTTCCAGGTGAAAAATAATTTTTAATTCAGCATTTAATTTATCTTTTGCTAAATTATAAAGAAGTTCTGTATTTAAATATTTCTCATGGTTCATTATTGTTTGTGGCCTTTTACTTTTGTAGTTTTCAGAAATAAACAACATTCTATTTGATATAACTTTTCTTTATTACTTATTATATGCAAAAAAATATAAGAGTAAATGGCTGAAAGCTATAAATTCTCAATATTTTTGAATTTTTAAATGGTTTTTTTGATCATGAACAAATTATTCCGATTAATGATTTTGGTAGGAAGAATGTTTATTTTACAAACACAACGAAATAAATTATAATAAAATCTCATGTCAAACCAATCCAAAAGAAAAATAAAGAATGATTGTGTCAGAGATAAAATAATGTACCAGGAAATCTGAAGTTATGGAACAGATCATTATCATGATTAGCTGTATAAGCTTAGGAATATTACTAACCTCATCTATTATGCTGACTATTTTTGGTTCAAAATCAGCAGGCAGCTTTTTTATTTCCTTAATCTGGCTGGGCTGTTTTTTAAATGTTTTATTTGAATTATTATATTATATATATCAATCCCCCATTTTATTAAAGCTGTGTATCTTTCATTACTTTTTACCAGTCTTTTATTTTTTAAGCCTCTCCTTTGATACAAATCATTCTAAGAAAAAATTTTTCATTTTTATCATCCCTGTATTTTTTATTATTTCTCAGAATATTACTTTTCTAAATCTGCCAGCATTTTTATATAAATATTATCATCATATTATCTGGACTATACTCATTTTTTATACGACTGGAACAATTAAAAAAACAAAATTTGTTAAAAACATACGCTTTGGACTCCTTTTATCTTATACATCTCTTATTATTATCTCATTATTTGCTATCATTGTCCTTACCCCTTTAATGAGTGAAAAATTATCTAATCTTGAAAAATATTTATTAACTTCTCCTATTTTTTTTGCTTTAGCATCCCTTTTATCGATTATTTTTATGTATTTCAACGATGCTTTGTTATTGGACTCTCAATACCATAACCGCATACAATATTTAAAGGCCGCCAATAATCTCGAAAAACGATCGATTACAGAAAAAATTTCAGCAAGTATTATTCACGAGATAAAAAATCCGGTTGCAGCTGTAAAATCTTTAACTCAACAGATGGATACTCGCTGGAAACAAATGGATGAGACAAGGATACACAAATATTTTCAGATCATCCTGGAAGAGCTGGATAAAATCCACTTCATGTCATTAACTTTTTTAAAAGGGATAAAAAAGAATGATCATATCAAAGCAGAACATTTTTTATTGTCTGAACAAATTAGCCAGATCATGGATTTAATAGAAATCGAATGTAGAAATAAAAAAGTAAAAATTATTAATAATATTCCCCAGCAGATTAAAGTCTTTTTTAAACCTTATCAGTTCAGGCAAATCTTATTAAACATTATTTATAATGCCATGGAAGCACAAGCCAGTAAAATTATCCTGGCTGCAGAAATCCAGAATGATTTCGCTGTGATTTCTATAGAAAATAATGGCCTGCCAATTGATGAGAAGTTAAAGGAAAAAATATTTACACCATTTTTTACCACTAAAGAATCAGGGACAGGAATTGGTTTAACCATCTGCCGGGAATTATTACATGAACAAAAAGGGAATTTAAAATACCAAATCAGTCCTGAAGGACAATCCAGATTTATAATTACCCTACCCACAAATAACAGGATTTTATAAATGAAAATATTGATTGTTGATGATGAAAGTGCTCTGCGCTTTGCCTTAAGTGAACTTCTCATCAATGAAGGTGATGAGATTAATGAATGCAGCAACGGGGAAGAAGCTCTGGAAATATTAACAGACCAGATGCATGATCTGGTTATTTTAGATTATCAACTTCCTGGTATCCAGGGATTAGATGTATTAAAAGAAATCAAGAAAAAATTTTCCGATATTTATGTTATATTTATTACTGCTTTTGGAATTCACCATTCTCCTGACAATACCACGGAAAATATTGCAGTTAGTGCAATAAAGTTCGGGGCTTATGATTATGTAGCCAAACCCTTTGATAATCGTGAACTTTTAAACCGTATTAATCATTTAAAAGAAGCTCTGCAGCAAAAAAAAATCAATAATACGGCTCAATATGGTGCTTATTTTTCTCCAGCCATGCATA
>JAKSBL010000269.1 GCA_022361115.1 Spirochaetota bacterium
ATGGAACCATATATCTTTTTCTTTGCATGAGCGCTACATTGTTCACCTTCACAAGAGGAATTTATCTTTCCACTGCAATTGTATCTTTAATTATTTTTATTATATCAGGATCTTCAAGGAAAATGGAACCATCCAAAACAATATTTTCATTTTTCTTTGCAGGACTTTTATTAATTTTCATATTTTTAAGCGGATACTTAGCCCCATTCATTGACAGAGCTGCATCCATTGCACGTTCTGCGTCAATTACTCACCAAGAAGATACCATGTGGTACAGGGCTGAATTGGTAAGAGACAGAATAAGATTAATTTCAAAAGAAAATCCATACCTGGGGCTTGGATTTGTCCACAATAAACATGGGAGTTATTTTGGGACCTTTAGGGGCAATTATGATGAGAGTATCGGGGGCCCTGGACTTGATTCTGCTGATATCGCCTGGGGGAATATCATATATCAAACTGGTTGGATTGGTTTTGGATGTTTTTCATTTTTTATTATTTCGGTTGTCTATTATATTTTCGTGGTGTTTAGAAAACGACTATCAACACACCATGCCAATATAATTACCAACTTGCAATTAATTGAACTGGCCGCTCTTCTCGAACTTCTAAGATTGATTATTCAAACCCTAAACAGTGCAGCCTTTACTGGAGACACTCAAAACACAGCTTTGATTTTCAGTATTGCAAGCTTTGCATATATACTCCAAAAAACAAAAAGGGAAAAATGAGAATATCGATTCTAACCCCCTCGTATAACCAAGGGAAGTACATTGAAAAAACAATTCTATCTGTTGTAGATCAGGATTGGCCAGACATCGAACATGTTGTCATAGATGGTGGCTCCACTGACCATACCGTTGAAATTTTAAAAAAATACCCTCATCTAAAGTGGATTTCAGAACCAGACGAAGGCCAAGCCGATGCCCTGAATAAAGGTTTAGCTATGGCAACAGGTGATATTATTGGTTGGATTAATTCAGACGATTACTATAAAAGACATATTTTTAAAACCGTTGTCAATATATTTAAAGACACGCATGTTTCCTGGCTAATCGGTAATACTACTTCAACATACGAATCATTCAATTTCATTACTTCAGTTAAAAGCCCTGAAATAACGTATAAAAAACTATTGGAAAACCCTGATATTGTGCGCCAGCAAGCCGTTTTTTTTTCCAAAACAGCATTACTGAAAGTTAATGGCTGGAATAAGCGGTATTATATGACAATGGATTATGATTTATGGTTACGGTTGTCAAAAGAATATACTCCTATGATGGTTGATGAGGAATGGGCCTTTTTTACGCACCATGACGAACAAAAATCAACACCGAAAAACCTTTTGATCCAAATCTCAAACATCAAGGAAATTCTTGAGAATCAAATGGCTCCTAAACTGACCATCTATATAGTTTTATTAAAAAAATATTATTATTATTTAAAATCAATAATTAAAATCCTTTTAATCAAATGTGGCTTGGTCGATTCAAAATACAAAAATATTTCCATGTCCAAAATCAGAGATACTAGTAATAAAAAAATATGAAAATTGCTCATGTAATATGGGGTTTGGGAATTGGCGGTTCAGAATCAATGCTGGTTGATATTGTCAATGAACAATCAAAAACAGAAGATGCCCATCTCATTATTTTAAACAACGATATTGAAAAAAATTTGCTGTCTTCGGTTTCCAAACGAGTGACGTGCCATCTTATAAACAGGCCGAGAGGCAGTAAGAATCCCTTTTTCATACTAGTTTATAATGTATTTTTACTCAAAATAAAACCAGATACCATCCATTGTCATGATGAATCTTTGATATCATTCATATTTTGTAATACTTTTTTAAAAACAAAAATAGTACTTACTGTTCATAATATTAATATTCCAACTGTCAATTTTATAAAATACCACACACTTTTTTCGATCTCCAATGCCGTTAAAACTGACGTATTAAAAAATTGCGGTATTTCAACAAAAACCATTTATAATGGTATCAAAACATCTAAAATCAATAAAAAAACCAATTATTCTTTTGATACATTCAAAGTTGTTCAAATTGGCAGATTGGATATTGATCAAAAAGGCCAAGACATATTGTTAAAAGCACTCTCGATTCTCAAAAAAAAATATAAAGTAACTAATATTTACATCGATTTTATTGGTGATGGAGACTCAAAAGAATATTTGATCAATCTGGCGGACAGATTAAAGGTTAAAGACATGTGCAGTTTTTCAGGGAAAAAAAGCAGGGAATATATTTATCAGCATATTTATGATTATAATCTGCTTGTGCAACCATCCCGCTTTGAGGGATTTGGGTTGACCGTTGCAGAAGGAATGGCCGCCAAAGTACCTGTTCTGGTTTCAAATATAGATGGTCCTATGGAAATCATCAAAAATGGCTCACTGGGTTATTATTTTAAGTCACAAGACAGTCAAAACTGTGCCGATAAAATTATATCAATCATGAAAAATTATCATAGTACTGAAATTAAGGAGAAAGTAAATAAAGGATGCAGACATATAGAAAAAACGTTCAATATTCAAAATACAGCCCAAGAGTATCTGAGGCAGTATTGAGGCTTTCACCATCTACGATCAATCAAAACTGCCCTTTTTCTGATATAAAATTGAACACTGAATGAGAACCAAATCGGATATTTCATGTGATGCGTTGTTAATCGAATCTTGTGATTTCATGAATTTTCCGACAGGGGGTCAGCTTTCGTTTGCCAAACAACTAATAGCTTCGTTTGGAAACCGATTTGCATTGGTCGGCATCTGCACCGATGAAACTCCAGTCGGCAAATGGGTTATCAAATCAATTGATGGCGTTGACTTTTGGTTTTTTGGCATTGGTCGTCGGTCAATTACCCCGGAAAAGCCATTGATTCCAGAACGAATTAAATCCGCAATGCAGTTAATTTTCTATAAAAAAAAAAATTTTAAGTTTCAATTGTAGAAATATTTTTCTGCAATCACCGGAACTTTTAATTGTATGCTCAAAATGGCAACTAGAAAATATTTGCTACCAATTTCCTGGAATTGAAAACCCGTTGCTTATGCCGCGATATCAATGGGGGAGATACTTTGCTGCAATATTTGATAGATTTTTATTCAAAGCTTTAAAAAAGGTCAACGTCATTTTAGCATGCGCTGATTCAAACTCCATTGACAATCTTATCATAAGAAGTGGTCAGACTCTTTCAAAACAAAGAGTAATTCCGTTCCCTACGCGTGTTAATACAAATATTTTTTATCCTGCTGATAAATATAAAAGCAGAAAAAAATTAGGAATCGATACAAATAGAATCGTAATTGTGTCAGTCGGGAGAATCAACCGAGTTAAAGGTTGGCAATTGATATTCAATTCTTTTAAACACTTTATCAAAAAAAAAACCAACGCATGCTTGATTTATGTAGGTGATGGCGAGGATAAACCCAAGTTATTGTCTATAATAAAAAAATATGACATGCTCGGAAGTGTTTTTATTTCCGGTTTTCAATCTCCCGAGAAAGTTGCAACTTATCTAAATGCAGCTGACCTGTTCGTTGTCGGTTCCTATAAAGAAGGCTGGTCATTAAGCATGCTTGAAGCTTTGGCATGCGGAAAACCGATCGTCTCCACTTACGTGAGTGGAGTAAAAGAGATGATATGCGAAGGTGTCAACGGATTCATCCTTAAAAACCGAGATCCGAAAAAAGCCTCAAATTTTTTTGAACGTTCTTTAGTACTGACTACTGCCGAAGCATGTTCACTTTCCATTGCGGAAAAATATAGTCTCAACACCTTATCGAAAGATTTAAGTTCACTTTGGCCCCCTCTTTCATGAAGATTCTTTTGTTACATAACTTTTATCAACAACCCGGGGGGGAAGATATTGTTTTATCCGAAGAAAAACAACTATTAAAACAAAAAGGGAATACTGTAAGTTTTGTATCGGTTGACAACAAACACATAAACAATTTCCGGACAAAACTATATACCGCAGTCAACCTGGCTTATTCTAAACGTTCAAAACAAAAACTTAAAAAAAAAATAAAACGCTTTAAGCCGGATATTGTTCATGTTCACAATTTTTTCCCACTGTTAACACCCTCAATTTATGATGCTTGCAAAGAAGAGAAGATTCCTGTCGTTCAGACATTACACAATTATCGCCTTGTTTGTTCTGCTGCCTCACTTATGAGAAACGGCAGGATTTGCGAAAAATGCCTTTGCCGTTCGTCTTATTGGGCTGCTATTCATTGTTGTTACCGCAATTCATTGCTGGGGTCAATTTCAGTTGCGCGGATGATTGATTACCATCGGGGAAAAAAAACTTGGCAAAATAAAGTAGATCGCTTTATTGCACTTACGGAATTCAGCAGGAACAAATTCATCGAAGCTCAATTTCCTCAAAAGAAAATCAGCGTTAAACCTAACTTCATAATAGATCCAATACAATCAGAACAACAAAGAGAAAAACATTATAAAAAAAGAGCTCTTTTTGTTGGCCGGCTCAGCTATGAAAAGGGCATTCAAACTTTGATCGATGCATGGAGAGGCATAGATTGCAGACTTCAAATAACAGGAGATGGACCGCTTTACAGCGATCTAAAAAAAGAAGTTTCCGGCAATATAGAACTTTTAGGCTATCTCTCTGCAGATAAAGTTCAAAAAAAAATGTTGGAGTCTTCTTTTCTCATACTACCGTCAATTTGGTATGAAGGTTTTCCCATGGTAATCGTTGAATCTTTCGCTTGCAGTCTACCTGTTGTTGCTTCAAAATTAGGAAGTATGGCTGAAATTATTAACGATGGATATACTGGCCTGCATTTCAATCCTGGAGATGTTAAAGACTTAAGAAAAAAAGTACAGTTCATGGTTGATCACCCGGATTTAGCAAAGAAAATGGGTGCGAACGCCAGAAAAGAGTACGAACAAAAATACACTCCTGAAAAAAACTATGAGATGCTGATCAACATCTACAAAGACACTATTGAAGGTTACAAAAACAAAACA
The DNA here is from genome assembly GCA_022361115.1 of Spirochaetota bacterium. Lineage (GTDB taxonomy): Bacteria > Spirochaetota > GWE2-31-10 > GWE2-31-10 > GWE2-31-10 > JAKSBL01. The sequence goes on from JAKSBL010000269.1 coordinate 5,012, forward strand.
TAACATTTTAAGAATGCTTTTGGATGCGATTTCTTACCCGGATGCATCACGAAAAATTCTGAACTGTTCTGA
>JAKSBL010000475.1 GCA_022361115.1 Spirochaetota bacterium
ATGCTGAGAAATCAGAATTAGAACTGGCAAATTTCCATCAGGGAAAAATAATCAAAAGATCAAAACTGCCTTTAAATCAGGATTTTCAATTTATCGGCAAACCGGATTTCTCGCCTGATGGGACTCAACTGGTTTTTCATGCAAGATCCAATACCCAGCAGGCCATTTATTTATATGATTTAGAGACTGAACAGTTACAGTTAGTGCCCTCTATTAAAGGGTACTCTCCGAAATTTATTGATCAGCAGCAAATCAGTTATATTTCCCAAAAGGACATACTTGATTGTTTAGCTGTTTATCAGCTTGAGGAGGAGCAGGTAAAAACTGCGGTTGCCGGCAATCAGATTATTTTAAATGGCCTGATTGTCCGGGATCAGGCCATTTATGTTGAGTATACCCGAACCGGTGAGGAGATATTTACGCAAAAAACAGAGGCTCCTCATAATCATCTGCCGGTTTTTTCAGCAGAAGAAACAGCAGAAGAACCGATTCCTCAATTAGCTGGTTTACCCGATCTGCAAGAAAAAAATTATCTCCCTTTAGCCTATTTATATCCCCAGAGTTGGGCATTGATTCCTTATCAATTAAATAGTTCCCTTTATCTGGTGGGCCAAAGTACTTTTGAAGTCCCCCTGTTTGGGCCTGGCTATCTGATTTATCATAAACTTCCGCTGGGGAGAATGGAGTATCAACTCAATATTGCCTATGATTATATGAAAAACTATCCTGAAAATAGCCTGCAGCTGCAATGGAATCTTTTGCCGATAACTATTCAATACAGCTGGCATAATTATGCTGACGGTTATAAGTATAGGGTGTACAGTTTAGCTGACCGCCAGTGGGGTATACTGGAATACCGTTTTCCCAAGCGCTATCCCATTGGTTTTCGTCAATCTTTTCTGATTTCTGGTGATTTTCCGCTCTTTGGCAAGGGTAATTTAGGCTTTTCTTACCAAGTGGGCCATTCTTTTTCAGAATGGGATTTTTCTTTAGGAAAACTCACTAACCAGATCTATTTTACAGAAAAGCTTTATTATTACCATATTTCCAGGCAGGTTAAATCGTCCCGCTGGGATAAGGGGTTTTACTCCAGCTTGACTTTTTATCAATCCCCTGCTCTGATTCTGGATAATAGTGATTATTACCTTTTTCGATTATTGACAGAATGGCGGGTACCGGTAAAACAGGCAATCTGGTATGCTCAAATAGAGGGGGGAGTTGAGCTTTTTTGGCAAAATGTTTTTAATTTGAGTTCCAGTCAGTTATCTTTTCAGCAATCCCTGTTGGATAACAGCAGTTCTGGTTTGTCGGAAGTTGATATCAAAAGCCTGTCCCGGTTTTTTTTAAGTAATGTTTACAGTGCTGCCTCATTTGCTGCGACTGAATGGGGTTTTTATATTCCTCTTTATAAAAAAAGCCATTACTGGAGATTTGCCTCTCTGGGTTTTAGAGAACTGACTTTAAAACCTTTTGTGGAAACCTGTTATTTTTACCAGACCGGAGCAGAGCAGCCCCATAATTTTTTGATTGATGGTGTTTTGGAAATTTCTATTGATTTATTTGCTGTTTATGGTAATATTAGTTTAAGAATGACCAATGGAGTTGCTGTGGGTTATTTAACTCAAGCTCAATATCCTTTATTTAGTTTTTATTTTAATTTTCAGGTGGGATTATAGAAAAACTATTATATCAATCATTAAAAAACTACTGATTTTTTTGGGAGGGGAACATGAAAAAGATTAGTGGATTCTTTTTATTTGCAGTACTGAGCCTTTTTGTCTCTGCCGATGATCCGGTATTACCAGCTCAGCCGCAAGTTCATTCGGCTGTGATAAAAGCTGATGATTACAATGTTGAGTTTAAACAACAAAACGGAAAATACTATCAAGGGTATTTTACCAATCTTAAGCAAATCGATCTTTCTGAGCTGAAATGGCCTGAGAAAGAACAAGACCTGTCTATCAATGATATTAAATCCTTAAAAATAACTGGTTATAACCGGATGAAAAAGAACTTCAGTGAGTATCCTTTTTCTCTTGTTTATTATATTCCTATTGAGTTTAATATCACTTTGCAGGACGGCACTATTTTAAAAAAGGTTTCCGGCAGAATTCGGGATCTGGAAACATTTGTGATTGATTATTTAGATGAAAATCAGAACCAAAATAAAATGAAGTTTTATACCTATTTTGTGCGCTACTGGCTGGAAAAAGATAAAAAGTTTACCGATAATCAGTCTGCTGATTTTAATGAAAGTCCTCAAATTCACAGTGAGACTGTCCGGCTCATTGAGTTTTAAAATTAAATAAGCTTTTTCTGTGCTAATCTTATTTTGAGCATCACTAGGTGTTAGTTAAATTTTAAACCTTACCTCAAAAAGAAATCCCGGTCTAAACTGGCAGATAATGTGAAAAATCGGGAAGAGCTGGAGAGACAAGTGAATTCTTTTGATTATGAAGAGGTATGAAGCAACAGGGTTTTACACAGTTTTTTTGACAGCCCCAAAACCAGCTGAAAAAATCGATATCCATTTCACTCTGAGCTGTGTCCTTTTTACCTTGACCGGCTTCCGCTTTACACTGCGACCTTACCTTAAGTACACTGATAGATTACCCTTTTACAATGAGCTTTTTCCTGAATGCGCTGACCGGCTTCCCTTTTGCACTAACCCTTTACCTGAATACGCTGACGGGTTTCGGTTTTACAATGAGACTTTTCCTGAATACGCTGACAGGTTTCCCTCTTACACTGAGGCTTTTCCTTAACACACTGACAGGTTTCCCTTTTACACTGAGACATTACCTGATCACTCTGAGGGTAAACATTTTCCGGCAGGATGGTTTTCTTTTTTTGGATGACAGGTTTTTTTACAAAAATCATTAATTTTATTAAAAAACTAATGATTCTGTTAGAAAATTGACAAATAAATTTCCAATGAAATGGATAAAGAACCGGATGAAGAAGGGAAACTTACCGGATCTACCGGAATTTGATTGATGAGAAGAATAAATGCAGGGAAACTGCAATAGCGGTTTTTCACAGGATCAGAAGGTTTATCCGCAGGGATAAAGGATCTCAGTCTGTTGAGTATGGACAGTTAAAAGATCGGGCTGTTCGGCAGGCAAGGATTGAGAGTGGTGAGGCTGGCGGGTAGGAATGTGTTGTGGTATGAGGCTTTGCTTTTTTTTAGCAGGGCTTTTTAGTTTGAAAATCATGAAACAAGGGAAAACCCTTATAAAAACAAGGGAAAAAGGTACTGGTAATCAATAGCAATATTATGTAATATAAATTAAATAAAAAAAATAATAACGGATTGAATCTGATGATAAATTATAGTTTATTTAACTCTTTTAATATTCTATTATTTAGATGTATTTGAACTAGTAGTTTATTTAATTCACATCATTAACAATCTTTTTTATTATTACTTCAAGCAATTAAACTTTAAAAGAAATAATTAATAATCCTTTTTTTTTGAAATATGTATAGATATTTTGAAAGAATCTAAAATTAATTGGTGGTAAACGGGTGATACTGATCCCTCTATTATCAAAACTTGCTCTACAGGTTGAGCAGATTAATATTTTGATGGTATAATGATGATTTTATAAGGATAAAATGTTTTGTTGTTCACTGTAAAAGTTGTATAACAGCAAAGAACAATATAAAAGAATTATTTTGCAAGAGGCTCAATATTTTAATTTTGTAGAAACAGGAGAATCATATGAGTATACAAAAATATTCAGTTAATCAATATCCAATTCAAACAATATTAAGCTGGGTTAATGCCGATGAAATAGCTATTCCAGAAATTCAAAGACCATTTGTTTGGAGTAGTACAAAAGTTAGAGATTTAATAGATTCTCTATATCAAGGTTATCCTGTTGGATATTTAATTGCCTGGAGAAATCCAGATATTAAATTGAAGGATGGAACTAAATCCACTGGAAAAAGAATATTAATTGATGGTCAGCAGCGTGTAACTGCTTTAATGGCTGCCTTACTTAATAGGGAAGTAATTAATAAAGATTATAAAAAAGTTAAAATTAAGATAGCTTTTCATCCTGTTGATGAAAGGTTTGAAGTTTGTAATCCTGCTATTGAAAAGGATAAATCATGGATTTCAGATATTTCTGAAATAACAAGTCAGAAAGTAAAATTATTTGATCTTGTTAAAACTGTTTGTGAATCTAATGGTTGTTTAGAACAATCTGAGATATTTGATAAAATTGAGATGTTAAAAGGTATATTAAATAATCCTATAGGATTAATAGAGTTAAATTCAGAACTTGATATTGAAACAGTTACGGAAATATTTATTCGTATTAATTCCAAAGGTGTAGAATTGAGTCAAGCTGATTTTGCAATGTCAAAAATCGCTACAAATGAAATATATGGTGGTTATGAATTAAGAAAAACCATTGATTACTTTTGCCATTTAGCTGTATCACCGGAGTTTTACAAGCATATTGCTGATGTTGATAGTGATTTTTCTAAGACAGATTATTTCCAGAAAATGACCTGGCTTAAGAATGAGAACGATGATTTATATGATCCTGCCTATAAAGATATGTTAAGAGTATCATTTACATCTGAGTTTAAACGTGGAAGACTTGAAGATCTTGTTGCACTTCTTTCTGGAAGAAATTTTGAAACAAGGACATTTGAAGAAGAAATTGCTGAAAAATCATTTCAAATGCTGAAGACCGGAATCATGAAATTTATGAGTGAAACTAATTTTAAACGTTATTTGATGATTATCAGATCAGCAGGATTTATAGATTCATCAATGATAAGATCTCAAAATGCACTTAATTTTGCCTATATTTTATATTTAATTCTCATTACAGAAAAAGTTGATAAGTCTAAAATTGAATCTTATGTTAGAAGATGGTTTGTTATGTCTTTACTAACTGGAAGGTATTCAGGTTCTCCAGAATCTCAAATAGATTTAGATGTTCGCAGGATAAATGAAAATGGTATTGAGAAAATAATAATAGATACTGAAAATGCTGTTCTTGGAGAAGCATTCTGGACAGCAGGATTACCGCAAAGTATGAATACATCTGTAGCTTCAAGTCCCTACTTTAAAGTGTATCTTGCTGCACAGATTAAAATGAATGATAAAGGATTCTTGTCAAAAGATATCATTGTCAGGGATTTGGTTACTCATAGAGGAGACGTTCATCATTTATTTCCAAAAAATTATTTAAAAAAACATGGATTTACAAAATCCAAATATAATCAAATAGCCAATTATGTAATGATGCAAAGCGAAATAAATATTGCAATCAAGGACAGAGCACCAAGTGAATATTTCACTGAATTGCTGGAGCATGCTGCAAATGGCAAAGCTGTTTATGGTGCAATTACTGACCCGGAAGAAATAAACCAAAATTTCGAAATGCATTGTATTCCAGATGGTATGGAAGGAAAGACTTTTGATCATTTTGAAGAGTTTTTAGAACATCGTAGAGAGTTAATGGCACTGAAGATTAGGGATTATTACAGGCAATTATAATAATTGGACAAATTGTTTGATAAGATATTCTTGATATAATTAGTGAAATTGAATAGTATAATAATACTTTGAAAGTATGAAAACAAGTATAAAAGGAAAAAATGAATGCCAACCTTACACTGAAAAAAAAAAAAAAAAGTAGTCAATCATCATCAGGATGTACCTTATAGAATCCTCGAACATAAATATGGTTTTAACAATGGTAAGCAGGATGAGAAGGAAACAAAAAGCGGAAATAAAATCATACACGGTGATAACCTTGAAGCATTAAAAACGCTACTCCCTGAATATGAAGGA
>JAKSBL010000206.1 GCA_022361115.1 Spirochaetota bacterium
GTACATGATTATCAGCTAATGCTCTTACCCCAAATGATTCGTAATAAGTTTCCTAATGCAAAAATTGGTTACTTTCATCATATCCCCTTCCCATCTTTTGAAATATTCCGATTACTCCCCTGGAGCAGTGAGATTATAAGTGGTTTATTAGGTTCAGATTTAATTGGTTTTCATACATTTAGTTATGTACGACATTTTCTGAGTAGTTCTCAACGTATCCTAGGTTATGAAAACACTTTTGGCAAAATCATGGTTGGAGACCGTCTGGTTAAAATTGATTCATTTCCTATGGGCATTGATTATGATAAATACCATAATTCTTATCAATTGCCAGAAGTTAAAAAGCAAATTGCTGAAATTAAGAAAAATACTGGTGATAAAAAAATTATCCTATCCATAGATCGACTGGATTATACAAAAGGTTTGGTCGAAAGGTTAGAAGCATATGATTATTTTTTAAAAAATAATCCGCAATATCATGAAAAAATTGTTTTGATCATGATTGCTGTGCCTTCGCGTACTCAAATAGAAACTTATCATGATCTCAAAAGCAATATTGATGAATTAGTTGGCAGAATTAATGGAAAATATTCTTCTATTTCCTGGGACCCAATTTGGTACATGTTTCGTTCTGTACCATTTGAGCAACTTACAGCCATGTATAATGTGGCGGATATCGCTTTATTAACCCCTTTACGTGATGGCATGAATTTAATTGCTAAGGAATATTTAGCTGCTAAAGTTAATAACAAAGGGAATCTTATTTTAAGCGAAATGGCGGGTGTAGCTGAAGAATTAGGAGAAGCTATTATAGTAAATCCTAACAATAAAGATCAAATTGCAGATGCCCTGCAGGAAGCTTTGATCCTTTCTATTGAAGAACAATCCGAACGGATTACCGCTATGCAACACCGTTTAAAAAGAAATAATGTTTTTAAGTGGGCCAATGATTTTGTGGAAGCCTTAAGCAATATTGATCGTTCTGTGATTAAGGACAAATCAAAATTATTAACTGATCCCATAAAGGAACAAATCTTTTCTGCATATAAAAAAAGTAAAAAAAGAATTCTCTTTCTCAATTATGATGGCACCTTAGTCTCTATCACCAAACCACGTTCCAAGGCAGTTCCAGACAAAGAAATCATGGGAATACTAAAAAACCTGGTGAAAGATACTAAAAATGATGTTGTGATTTTTAGTGCCAGAGAAAAAGAAATCATGGAATACTGGTTTCATGACCTGGATGTTACCTTGATTGCTGAGCATGGTGTTTGGATCAAAGATCATAAAAGCCCCTGGAAAACCATCACGAATTTAGATAATAAATGGAAGGCTGAGATTATTCCCATTTTAGAAGCTTATGTAGATCGAACACCAGGTTCTTTCATTGTTGAAAAAGATTATTCACTATCCTGGCATTACCGCATGACTGACCAGGATTTTGCTTCGGTTCGAATTAATGAATTAATAGATACTCTACTGACGCGTGTTGCAAACCTGGATCTGGGTATTTTTGAAGGCCATAAGTATCTGGAAATCAAAAGCTTAGAAATCAACAAAAGCCGGGCAGCTGCCTACATTATGGCTGATCCAGAATCAGCAGATTTTATTGTGGCATTAGGAGATGATTCTTCTGATGATGAGTTGTTTAAGATTTTACCAGAGAATGCATTCACTATTAAAGTGGGAACTTCAATTACTGCAGCTAAATATTCTCTGGTTTCTCATGTTGAGGTGAGAAAATTATTAAAGGAGGTCTCTTCAACCTAAAGGGAACTCGGCCCACTCTTGAAATAATGCCTCGGAAGTGTTCTGTTTCCTGTTGCTCTGATACTAAATAATTGAAGCTTAGCCATTTTCAAGATAGTTAATCACCTGGTTGATTTCCGGCCATTACTTTTTTATAATCAATGGTGACTCAATAGATCTTCCTTTACTCAAGATCAGTGGATCTGCACTTCTTAATATTACTTTTATCTTTTGATTTTCAAGCTTTATTTTACAAGGATTTAATGAATCATTAACTTGGTTTTTTTTCTACTCATTTTTTTCTTATTTTTAATTTATTTGATAAAGAAATAATAGCACTTTGTTAAAAAGTATGCTGAATTTTCATTACCAAATTAATGATTTTTTGTTATAATATCTAAAACTCTTAATAAAAAACTGGAAAGTATATTTTATGAGCTCCTCTGCTTCTCGGTTTACGGATTCTAGAAGTACACCTGATGAAATTCAAAATGAAAATCAATTAATCCGCTCTGATTCTTATGTTAATCAATTTATGGAAGCCTTGCCTGAGGTGATTGTGATTATCAATGCAAACCGGCAGATTGTTTTTTATAATCAACACTTACTGACTTTATTAAATGCAAACAAAAATCAGGAGATATTAGGGAAAAGGACTGGTGAGGTATTTCAGTGTCAGAATATAGACAAAGAACAAGAAGGTTGCGGTACCAATGAATGTTGTCAGTTTTGTGGTGCTTTCACAGCAATTACAGAAAGTTTAAAAAATTCTCATCAGGTCACCCGGGAATGCAAGATTACTTCATTAGTTGAGAATCAACAAATATCTTATGATTTTAAAGTGACAACAACTCCTTTTGAGATCAAAGACCGCACCTTTACTCTTATCTCTTTTATTGATATTAGCCATCAAAAGCGACGGAGTGCTTTGGAACGCATTTTTTTTCATGATATTCTCAATACAGCTTCCAGTTTAAAGTGTTTTATAGAATTATTAAAAAAGTCTACTAATGAAGAAGATAAAACTCGCTTCTTAAATGGTATTGAAAACATCAATAGCCGCTTAATCGAAGAAATTAATAATCAAAAACTATTGGTTTCTGCTGAGGCGGGTAGTTTAACCGTGAACAAATATCTTATACTATCAGATGAAATTGTAGAAGAAGTAATTGAAGCTTTTTATCAGGATAATATTGCTAAAAATAAAGATATCATCATTGCTCCAGAAAGCAACCGTTTTTCCTTTGTGTGTGATGCCACAATTTTAAAAAGAATACTAACGAATTTAATCAAAAATGCCCTGGAAGCAACTCAATCTGGATCTGCTATAACGATTCGTTATATTACCAGCAATGACCAGGCTATTTTTTCTATTCATAACCAATGCTATATTCCAAGAGATATCAGAATGCAAATTTTTTTACGTTCTTTTTCCACAAAAGGCGAAGATCGAGGTTTAGGAACTTATAGTGTTAAACTCCTCACCGAACAATACCTGAAGGGAAGTGTAAAACTGGATTCTTCAGAAGAAAAAGGAACCACTTTTACCGTGATTTTACCAACTTAATATAATTCCTTATTTCACTGTCTCAAATAATCCAAGGCCCTTATTTTTTCGAACATTATCCCAGTGAAAATATAAGCCATTCATAGCGATATAAACACCATGTGGTAATACTTGAGAAAAAGCCAAAGCACTACCAAGATTAAACAATCCGTCAGAACTTCCAAATTTATAAGGTATCATTGCTCCTGTTAAGACAATTGTCTTCTTAATATTTTTCTTTCCTAAGAAATCAGCAGTTATCTCCATCGTATCTGTTCCATGGGTGATCACTATCTGATCTGTTTTCAGCTGTTCACAATGTTTTAAGATCCTTTCCCGGTCATCATCAGTCATAACTAAACTGTCGATCATCATTAGGGTATCAATTTTAATATCTAATTTTGATCGCCCCAGTCTTAACATTTCTGGTAAATGGGTTTCTTTAAAAAATAGTTCTCCATTTAACTCATTATACTCTTTGTCAAATGTACCTCCAGTTGCAATAATACCAATAGCCATAAATTAATCCTTTTTCATTTTATTCATAATTTTTGCCCAACTGTCTTTTAAAGAAACAGTGCGGTTAAAAACTAATGTTCCATCTTCTTTTTTGTGATCCAGGCAAAAGTAACCCTGCCTTAAAAATTGATAGCCCTTTTGCTTTTCTGCATTTTTTAGACTTTTTTCAACCAGACAGTTGTTTAAAATGATTTTTGACTCAGGATTAACATAATCTGTAAAATCTTTTCCTGCTTCATCACTTTCAGGATCTGGACGAGAAAAAAGCCGATCATATAAAACAACATCTGCTTCAACAGAATCAACAGCACTTACCCAGTGAGAGGTGCCTTTAACTTTTCTTCCATCTTTTGACCATCCACCTTTGGTTTCTGGATCATAAGTACAATGAATTTCTAATATTTCACCTGTACTTTCATCCTTAATTACATTTTCACATTTAATGTAATAGGCATGTTTTAAACGAATCTCTCTGCCTGGAGCTAATCGAAAATACTTCCTGGGAGGATCTTCCATAAAGTCATCCTGCTCAATATAAACTTCCCGAGAGAAGGTAATTTTGCGGGTTCCTGTATTGGGATCTTCTGGGTTATTATCTGCATCCAGCTGTTCTGTTTGGCCTTCTGGATAATTAGTAATGATTACCTTTAACGGCCGAAGAACACCCATTACCCGAGTAGCTGTTTTATTCAGCTCTTCCCGGATACAATGTTCTAACAAAGCAATATCAGAAGTGCTATGAGTTTTTGCTACCCCGGAACGGTTAAGAAAATCTTTAATTGCAGAAGGAGTATATCCTCTACGTCTTAAACCGGCAATAGTGGTCATGCGAGGATCATCCCAACCATCAACATAATTCTCTTTTACCAGCTTAAGCAGCTTTCTTTTACTCATCAAAGTATAGGTCATATTTAAACGGGCATATTCAATTTGTTGTGGATGATGAATGGGTAATTGATCTAAAAACCAATCATATAGGGGGCGATGATCTTCAAATTCTAAGGAACAGATAGAGTGAGTTACCCCTTCAATAGAATCCTCCAATCCATGTGCCCAATCATACATAGGATAAATATTCCACTTATCCCCCTGACGATAGTGATGGGCATGTTGAATTCTGTACATTACTGGATCTCTCAGGTTTATATTTGGAGAAGCCATATCAATTTTGGCTCGTAAAACATATTTACCATCTTCAAACTCACCAGCTTTCATTCTTTTAAATAAATCCAGGTTTTCTTCTATTGGACGGTCACGATAAGGACTATTCTTTCCTGATTGGGTCAAAGTCCCACGGTATTCCCGAATTTCTTCTGCAGATAACTCATCCACATATGCTTTACCTTGTCTGATGAGCTCTAAAGCATACTCATACATCTGATCAAAATAATCAGAAGCAAAATAGAGATGTTCTCCCCAGTCAAAACCCATCCATTTTATATCATTCATAATGGATTCCATGTATTCTTTTTCTTCTTTGGCAGGATTGGTATCATCAAATCGAAGATGAAAAATACCACTAAATTCTTTTGCCATAGAAAAGCTGACATTTACCCCTTTCATATGGCCGATATGAAGATATCCATTGGGTTCAGGAGGAAAACGGGTAACTACATTACCATTATTCTTGTTATTTTTAACATCAGCAGCAATTATTTCTCTAATAAAATTGGTGTTGCTACTTTCTGTATCATTGCTCATTTGAAGCTCCTTGAGATATATTTTATCATCGTTATCATTTGATCATCTGATTTTTAAATATTGCATGATATCGTTTTTTTAAAAATTTGTAAAGTCAATTCAACCTTGAAGATCATAGTAAATATATCCACAACGAAGTGTTATCCTTAAATAAGGAAAAGGAATGGTTTATTACAAATCCCAGAAAAAATCTTTATTTGTTAGTTCTTCTTGATCGGATTCTGATTGTATGGCTTCATCTTCTGTGGGACTTAACTGGAAAAAAGCAAAATGAGGATCTGTTACGATTTTTACCTGCTCCTCCAGATCAATCGTTTCTTTTAACCAGTATTCTTCAGTACCAAAATAAGAAAAAGTATTTGCAAAAGCTGGATCCTGCCAACGCCGCGCAATCCAGCCTGCATAATGAATAAATCGCAGTGCTCTTAGTGGCTCGATCAAATTCAACCAGCTCTCTTCAAACTCACTAAAAGTTCGATAACCTTCTAATATACAGGATAACTGGTTTTTTCCTTCTGCTCCTCCACTATTGATTAACATCCAGATATCCTGAACAGCCGGGCCAATATAGAAATCATCAAAGTCAATTAAAAAAAATCCCTGACTTCCATAAATCAAATTACCTATATGACAATCTCCATGAATCCGCTGATAAGGGACATCAAGTGATTTGTCAGAAAAATAATCACAAATAAAAAATGCAGCATCTCTGTAACGGCTTTGAAGATGAGCAGGAATCATTTCATTTTCTAATAAATAGTTTAAAGGATTTAGTCCAAGGTTTTGAGCAGTTAGCTTTATCCGGGAGTCGGCAGTCTGAGTTTTCCCAATATTATGAATACGTGCTAAAAGTCTCCCCATCATTCTCAATTGTTCCTCACTAAACTCATCTACACAACGTCCGCCAATCCTGGGCCAAAGAGCATAAAATATATCTTCTGTCTTTGCAATAGTTTGGCCATTGTTCAATTTTAAGGGAGCACGAACCGGTATCTCCTGTTCCTGTAAATCCAGCAAAAAAATATGTTCTGCCTGTATTTGCTCTAAAGTCCAACGTCCAGGCCGATAAAACTTTGCAATCACATGATTATTATTTTCAAGCCGTAAATCATATACCCTATTTTCCAAACTATTCAATTGCCAGCAAGCTCCGGTTGTTAAAAAACCTGCCTCATCAACAGCTTTTAAAATGACCTCGGGAGTTAGTCGATAAAAAAATTCATTGGCCTGCACAAGCTATCCTTATTCAATATTAAAAACATTATACCATTTCTTTTCAGGAATGCAATTTTGTATCATCTCTGACTCTAACTAATCCAATTTCAGAGAAACCTGAAACAGAATTTGCTTTTTTTTATAAACATGTTAGTATAAAGATGAAAATTTTTATAAATTATTAAATCAACCCATTTATTATGAAAAACCTATTTTACTCATTTTTTTATTTTGCTCTGACATTATCAATTTACTCAATAGATTATGATCAACAGGTTGCTGCACGAATCGTTGAATTATTTAAAAAAGATTATGATCAATATGAAGATAAATCTTTTGCTGAAAAACTTGTTTTAAAGCTTGGAAAAGAGTCTTACTTTGAAACTTTGGATATTTGGTTAAACTATGTTCATCAAATTGAGGAAATTGAAATCAAAACTGATCCGCGTATAAATAAACTGATTAGTAAAGTAAAAAAACATGCCTCTGAAGGAAAAGCCGAAAGATTATCTCAGTTATTTTGTCAACTGACCTTTCTCAGTTACTGTAACTATGAATCCTATTTACAAGCCTGTTTAGAACATGAAACAGATATCAATCCCTGTTTTATAGATGAACAATATATTGAAAAAGCCTTTACCAAATCCAAATACTACCAATTCACCAGGGAATTATATGAAACTGAAGCTGAAATTAAAAAAGAAATAAAAGAAATTATTAGCAAAGATGGATTGAAAAGCAAATTACCCTTTTACAATCTGGTTTTTGATTTTCTCAACAAAATTCGACAAAAAGTGATTGATCGTCATTTAGAAAAGATGGAAAAGGCAATGAACTAATTTCTTATTCCAATTGAAATTGATAAACTTGTTGAAAATTTCTATCAATTACCAAGGAGATTTTCTTTGTAGATATTTCATAAACAGTTGACCAAATAGTACTTGATTGATCTACAGCTTCCAGTAATTCCATGGCTTGTTGAGGAGATAATACACCTTGATTTTTATCCAGAAGGGATGTCAATTTTTCATATCTCCAGCATCCAGCTTCATTATCATCAGTAAACTGCGAAAAAATAAAGTTTGTAGAAGCCTGCCAACTTTCTACAGGATTAATTAGCTTTAACTCTCCATCATAAAACTCTACAATAACCGAATTACCTTGACGATCAGCAATCATATAATGAAGAGGAGGACCACTATTAAAATCAATATTGTATTGATTAAAAAAATCGATAGCTTCTTCAACACTTGCTGCGTAGTCTAACACAATTCGGATGATTTCTAAACTATCAACTGTCGGCAATTGGGGGTTGTAATTCCGATTTGCCTGGTTAACTGCCATCATCCCGACCACCAAGCCTTTTTCATTCATCCCATCAAAAGGGAGATAGGGAGCTCTCAATAATTGTCTCTTTAACTCCTCAGTCAAAGTTGAGGTACGTTCAACACCTAAATAAGAAATATCAACCATAGTTACAGAGGCATATCCATCAGAGGAATCAGTAAACAAGATCAACATTGGATGTCTATCCCAATCAAAATTTCTTCCAAAAAGATAACCACCTTTTTGATGTTCTGCATAAAAACAAGAACAAGCATATGCATCTTGATATTGGCTGTCTTGCTTAGAACCTTTATTATTTATTGGTAAATTAATAAGAAAATCATTTAAACCATAATCACCATAGTAGGTCATCTGATATAAAGGTGTCTGACCAATTTTTTTAATAGATGCTAAAGTTAATTGTACATTACTAGCAACATTTTTGCCTTGACAATTAATAAAAAAAATTAGAATGATAAAAGTGAAAAATAGTAGTTTGTTCATTTTTTTCTTCGTAACAACCATAACCGGCCTCTACTGCTATTTAAATATTTAAGATGATAATCCACCTAACTTCTGTTTTGTATAATAAAAAGCGAATTGATCCGCCAAAATGGAATTTATTTATTACTAATAACTCAATTCTAATAGTTACTCATAATGGTAATTATACAACATCTAATATTAAATAAATAACACTTAGTATTATTCTAGTTTATCAAATCAAATATATCAAGAGAATAAAGACTAATCCTCATTTTAGCACTTATGGTCTAATACGAAAAATTTTATGGAATCAGATGTTTGTTATTGACAGTAATCATAAAAAGCCGTATCATTTTGCTTATTATTTTATTTTGGAGGACAAAATTGAAAAGAAAAACGATGAAAAAAAGCTATCTTACCCAAGTTTTTTTATTTGCCCTGGTTTTTTCTCTAACGACTCTTTTACTAGTTACCTGTAAAAGTACCTCTGCTGAGAATGATGTACTGGCAAATCTTCAAACGAAACTCAATGTGGTTACCTTTCCCACCACAGTTGAGCAAATCACTCAAGAATGCAATGATGCTATAAAAATGGCCAATGAACGTATTCAAGCAATTGTTGACGAACCAAACAATACATTTGAAAATACAATTGCAGCTTTAGATGAGGTTTTCTATCAAATGGATTTTATGATAGGGCCACAATATTTATTAAACAATGTATCAACTGATCAAGCAATTCAAGAAGCTTGCGAACAATCCTATTTGAAATATGATGAATGGGTAACTCAAATCTATTTTAGAGAGGATCTTTATCAAGCTGTTGACAGATTCAGAGAAAGCAAACCTAAATTAACTGGTGAAGAATTAAAACTCTATGAAGAAATCTTAAGAAACTTCAAAAGAAATGGCTTTGAGCTTCCTCCAGATCAAAGAAAAGAGATGGAGGAGATGAAAATTGAAATAGGAAAACTGGCATCAGAATTTCAGAAAAATGCCCGAACCCATGATAACAAAGTCATATTCACAATGGAAGAATTGGAAGGCGTTCCTGAATCAGCTTTAAAAAATCTGGAAAAGGATGGAAATGGTAATTACTTAATGGATTCTCGAATTTGGGGTCAATATGCAGGTATAGCTGATTTTGCTGTACAAGAAGAAACTCGCTATAAAGCACATGTAGCTAAAAGATCAATAGCTAAAGATACCAATCCCGAACTTCTCAAAAAGATCGTTGCTATCCGTTATCGAATCGCCCAGATGCTGGGATATAACACATTTGCAGATTATCAAACAGAAGTTAAAATGGCTCAAAAAGGCGATATTGCTTTAGATTTCTTGAAAACTCTGGCCAATGGTGTTGAAAAAAAATTCCAAGAGGAATTAGAGGAACTACGTTTACTAAAAGTTAGAGAAACTGATGATCCAAATGCTGTGTTAAACTATTGGGATAATCGATATTATAGCCGTATTCTGAATGAAGAAAAATACGATATTGATATGGAAGCAGTAAAAAAATATTTCCCAATGGAGTATTGTTTAGAAGGAATGTTCAATCTCTACCAAAATCTTTTTAGCATTACCATTGAACAAAAAAATCCTCCTAATGGATTTGTTTGGTATGATGATGTAACTTATTATGAAGTCATTGATAATATTTCTGGCCAGCTTTTAGGCTCCTTTTACTTAGATCTTTACCCAAGAGAGCTGAAATATTCTCACTTTGCTCATTTCGGCCTTCAAGGCGGGAAGAAAAAAGGTGATGTATTTGAACGACCTGTCAGTGCATTAGTATGTAATTTTCCTAAGCCATCTAAAGATACGCCTTCTTTACTGAGCTTTGATGAAGTATTGACTCTCTTTCATGAGTTTGGCCATTGTATGCATAGCATGTTATCTATTACTAACTTTTTTTCTTATCATGGAACAAGTACAGTTAGTGATTTTGTAGAAGCACCTTCTCAAATGCTGGAACAATTTTTAATGGACAAAGCAGTATTAGATACTTTTGCTGTGAATTACCAGGATCCCAATGATAAAATTCCTCAAGATTTTTTAGATAAATATGAAAAAACCTTAAAAGCTAGTATTGCACAAAGTACCAGAGGCCAGGTTGCTTATGGAATGATAGATTTAACTCTCCACACACAATATGGAAAGGATGAAAATTTTGATTTAATTAAAGTGACTAACCAAATCCTAAAAGATTACTGGATGGATTACGGAACAGAAACATCATTTGTTACTGGTTTTACTCACCTAGCAAGTAATCACTACGCTGCTGGTTATTATGGCTACAAATGGGCAGAAGCCATTTCTTATGACATGGCTGAACTATTCCGCAGCTCTCCCAAAGGCTTTTTAGATGAAGAACTAGGTATGAAGCTCAGACATGAAATTTATCAACCAGGTGGTTCCAGAGATGAGAACCAAAGCATCAAAGCTTTCTTAGGCCGAAAATGGAATAACAATGCTTTCTTTAAATATTTAGGAATAAATTAATAAACCAGATATAAAGATAAAAAGGGTGTTTTCTGACACCCTTTTTTTGTTTATTGATATCAAGCCAGAGATAAACATTGGTGTCAGAGGTAAACTTTGGTGGCGGTATAAAAAAACTTAAAGCTCAAAAAAATTACAACTAATATTGCAAATTGGATAATAATCGACTATCACATTCAGACTATAGAATTAACAAAGTTTTTGAATTCATTCATAAAATGATATTTTTCTTCCTAAATCTTGACTTTTTAAGATATTCTGATATAGTTTACTATTAGAGTAGTAATGTATAAGTATTGAGTAGAAAAAAAGTAAAGATTCTTCAATATATCCTTTTTTTTCAGGAAATGCAATATGGACAAAACAAAAAAAGTTACTAAAGGCACCTGGGTAGAGATTGAAAGTATTATTCTCCCAGCTGGACAGCGATCACCTAAAGTCCCAGAGGATACCCAGAAAATTCCACTTCAAATGCGTGTAAGAGGATATTTAGAAAATGAAGCTAATTTAGGCGATGAAGTAACCATTTCCACTTTAATAGGGCGTAAACTAGAAGGCCGATTAGTTGAAGTTAATCCTGGTTACACACATACTTTTGGTCGTCCGGTACTAGAATTATTGACAATTGGTCAGGAATTAAAAAAGATATTAAAGTAAAGGGAAAAGAACAATGAAATATGATGAGATCATGAATCGCAAAGAGCAGATCATGAAAAAATCTGTTGGTATTGATTATCTTCAATATAAAACTGGCACTATAGCATTTGATTATGAAAAAATGCTCTCTGATACAGGTTATTCTCTTGAAAAAATTAAGGAAATACAAACTGATACAGCAGTAGGAAATACACCACTTGTTGAATTAAAACATTTAACTCGCTTAACCCGAAAAATTTCAGCTCCAGGGAAAGGTGCAAGGATCTTTTTGAAAGATGAAGCAGCCAATCCTTCTGGATCATTTAAAGACCGGAGGGCTTCTTTA
The DNA here is from genome assembly GCA_022361115.1 of Spirochaetota bacterium. GTDB lineage: Bacteria > Spirochaetota > GWE2-31-10 > GWE2-31-10 > GWE2-31-10 > JAKSBL01. Next base: position 12,027 of record JAKSBL010000206.1, read on the forward strand.
TCTATTTATGAAGCAAAGAAAAAAGGTTACCCTGGAGTAATGGCTGCCACCAGTGGGAACTATGGAGCGGCAGTAGCTTCTCAGGCAGCAAAAAAAGGCTTAGGATGTATTATTGTTCAAGAAGCATTTGACTCTAATCAGATTGCCCAACCAGAAATCA
>JAKSBL010000307.1 GCA_022361115.1 Spirochaetota bacterium
AGAGGTTGCACTGTATTTTTAACAAAAGATCTTTCAGTTCTTTTTCTTCTATAAAATTAATTGCTATCCCAATAAAGGAAGTTAATTCATCAATGGTTCCATAAGCTTCAACTCTGATATGATCCTTATCAATTCTCTGGCCATTATACAATGAAGTTTGGCCTTTATCACCGGTTTTGGTATAGATTTGCATTTTTTCTCCTTTTCATTATTTAGGAATCCTTGCTAAAAGATAGTCAAAAATATACCTTAGGTCAACAAAATAGCAAGAATTTCTGTTGATAAATCAATAGTAACAGACTATACTGCTAATCTAGAAAGTAAATTGAGAGCTTACCATAAAAAATAAGGAAAATAAAATGATCGAACAACTATAATCATTATTAGCTGATATCTTATAGAAAAATATTATGAAAATACTAAAGATTGACTTAAGCAGTATTATCCATTAAAATTAAGAGCTGTTAAAAAAAGTAAAAGTTATTTTCTTCCTTATTTATAACTTTCACTAATACTAAGGGAAAATGAAATGAAAAAGTTCATCCTTCTGGCAATCATCCTGGTGATCCAATTCACTTATTTATTTCCCATAACTTTAAAAGTTGGTTTGCATACACCAGACAGAAGGCCTTTTTTCTGGGTTGATGGGCAGGGAAAGGATAAAGGAATTTATATTGACTTTTTAAAACGACTCGGAGAAGACCTAAATATTGATATTGAATTTGTATACCTGCCTCAAGCACGTTTAATTGTTTATTTTAGTGAAGGAAAAATTGACATTGAACCAGGGATTGCCCCTTCCTGGCGCCCTTCAAAAGCAGCCCAAGATATTTCATTATATACTGAGTCATTTATATCATTAGATGATGTATTGATATTTCCCCATGAAAAGTCAATTCAAAACATTTTCTCCATGGACGATCTGGTAAAATTGAAAGGCCTAAAAGTTGGTCAGGTCCGCGGATTTTATGTTCCAGATTATTTAGAAGTTGATTTCATTGAGAACGAATTGAGCATAGCCTTTATGGTTGCCAACAAAAGAATAGATGCTGGATTTATGAATGAACTGGTTGCACTGTATTATAAAGAAGAAAAAATACTTAGTTATGATATCTCAAGGCCATTTGCTTCAACAGAGGTTTCAATTCGTCTCCACAAAAATCAAAAAAAATGGCTAAATCCAATGAATCAGTTTATTCTCAGAATCAAAAAAGATGGAGCCCTTCAAAAAATTATCAGTAAATATATCAAAAATAATAACCACTGATACATATAAAAATTTACTTTTAAAAAAAATCCATGAATTCTTTTTTTAAAAAGAAGACTTTATTGAACCCCATTTTTAGCTTATAATGGATTCCATGAAATCCTCTAATCCTACAGCAATATTTCAGTATCTTCACGATTGTTATCAACAGGAGAGTGGCCAATCTTTTATTGCCAATTTTTTTTCTTCCCGGGTGGAAAACTTAATTTTTTTAACTGGAGAAGAAGGATTGGTTAATGACTTTTTGGAGTTTACCCCCCTTCCCCCTGAGAAAGGGAATGAGCTGCAAAAAAAAGCTTTTCAATATCAATTAGAAAAAAACCTGGTTTATGGAACACTTTTTTTATCTGGTAAGCTAACAACAGCAGACCAGACCATTGAACTCTGTTCTCCCTTGTTTTATTATCCAGCTTCTATCCTCATTCAAAAAGGAAAACCCTATCGTAAACTGGATCTGGAAAATCGTCGTATAAATCAGGGTTTATTATTCTCCCTATTTTCAGATAACAAAGTGGCAGGTGAATTACAGGATAAATTAGAAGAAACTCTGGCAAATGACCTACTGGATCTGGGTAAATTCGGAAAGATCAAAGAACTATTGGAGATTTATCTATCTACTCTAGATTGTGAATCCATTTTCCTCTTTCCATTATTAACTGAACCAGAAACTTTAAAAGATCATCTTAAAAAAGCCCAGCCTGGTCAGCCATTAAAATTATTTTGTGCTTCTGCATTAGGATTAATCAAGAAAACCATTGAAAGTCGGGGAATCTTAACAGAATTAAAGGATTTAAGTAATTCATTATCTCATCCTCTTTCTTTAATGATAAAAGAAAATAACCAAGAAACTGAAAATAAAAAAACGGTTTCTCATGCCCCGTCCTACATCCCTGCAATTTTAAGTGAATCACAAAGTCATATCCTAAAAAATTGTTTAACAAAGCCCTTAAATTTGGTCATTGGTCCTCCAGGAACAGGGAAAACCTATACCATTGCTTCTATAGCTCTGGATCACCTCAACAGAGGTCAATCAGTTCTGATTGCTTCAAAAATGGATCATGCAGTCGATGTTGTTATGGAAAAAGTGGAACTACTCTTAGGGAATCGAAATTGCCTGGTACGTGCTGGTAGAAAACAGTATCTTAAGGATTTAAAAAAGTATCTTGATCATTTACTCCTCGGTGTAGCTAAAATTTTGCATGATGAAGAATATCCCTTTTTAGAATACGATGTTTATCTTTCACAGTTAAAACAAAAGGGCTTAAAAATAATTCAACCGTTTTTTTTAAAAACTCAAAAATTAAATTTTCTCTTTAAGGAAAGGAAATGGAAGTCCTTTTATAGCTTAACTGAACATATACAATGCTTACAATTAAGAGTAAAATTGTTAGACAAATTAATCCAGCAAATGATTCAAATCTTTACTCAGCAAAATGCTTACCAAAGCCAGTTAGCTAAAAAACTTATCATTCAAAAACAAAGGGGTATAAAAAAGAGGTATACTCAACAAATCTTGAAAAAACTGGATAAAAAAATCCTTCAGCCAGAGATTATTCATAATCTCAATATTTTACTGGATGAAAAAAATAAAACTATTTCTGAATTAATTCAATGTTTAAATAAAAACCAGATTAAACAAGCTGTTTCAGAAAATCGTCAAACTTTAAAAACATTTCTCAAGGCAATACGGGCTAGAACCGGCCAAAAACAAAAAAAACTTTTTGAACAAATTGATTTTAAAAAAGTGTTTCAAGCATTTCCGATCTGGATGACCAAACTATCTGATATCTATGATGTACTCCCCTTTGAAAAGGAAATATTTGATATTGCAATTATTGACGAAGCCACTCAATGTGATATTGCCAGTACACTTCCTGTTTTCCAAAGAGCAAAAAGAGTGGTTATTGTTGGTGATCCCAATCAACTGAGACATATTTCCTTTTTGTCCCATAACCTTCAGCAAAAAATTGCCAATCGCTACCAGCTGGATGAGGATCAAAAAGAGTTTTTTTCTTTTCGAGATGCCAGTATATTAGATTTAGTACAACAAACAATTAACAATCCAGAACAAATTCATTTCTTAGATGAACATTTCCGATCCCACCCAGAAATCATTTCTTTTAGCAATGAGAAGTTTTATCACAACCGTTTAAAAGTGATGACAGAAAAACCAGGCATTCTTCATTCAGATCGACAACAGTTTATTTACTGCCAGGGGACAAGAAACAA
>JAKSBL010000356.1 GCA_022361115.1 Spirochaetota bacterium
AAAAGAAATAAAGTAACAAAGATGTATAATCGATGGATTATCTGTTTTAAAGATAATAGAGAAAAAACTGAAAAAATATGGGAAACAACTATTACGATTGATTATGGATTTCTTGATATCGTTAAGTTGTTGCCATATAATAACCATCTGTATGCAATATGTAATGGTGATAATTTAGTTAGAGAAAATAGTCAAGATGACTGGTGGCTTAAAAAATATAATGAACAAGGTATTGAAGATACCATAAACTGGGATAAACATATTGATGGTATTGGAATGGAAGATAACCCAACCGATGCAGCTTTGGACTCAGAAGGCAACCTTTATGTTGTTGGTTTTGGACAGGGCATTTCAGGAAAAGACAAGAGTAAAATATATCCTTCAGAAGATTGGTGGTTAAAAAAATTCTACCCCGATGGATCTGAAGACATTAAGAATTGGGATAAAATTTGTTATAAATATGAAAAGATTGAAAAACCAACTTCAATCGTAATTGATAAAGATGATAATATTTATATAGGTGGTTTTACTTTTCAAAATTATTATAGCTGCTGGTGGATTAAGAAGTTTGATAAAGATGGTAATGAAGATCCTAATTGGGATTTAGTGATAGAATTAACTGAAAATCATGATGAAATAACTTGTATGGCTATTGATAATGATAATTATTTATATGTTGCAGGTTTTGGAACTAATCTGATTGGTGAAGACACAGGTGATGATTGGTGTATCATTAAAATTGATCCGCTAGGAAAAAGAGATTAACTCTCTCATCGAAACTTGGCTTGGAGATCTGAATCAGGAGACTATAAACAACCTAAAAACAAAATGTGATAATCAAAGTAATAGGAAATCAAAAATTCCTTTCCTTCTGTGTACATGAATATGTTATGATTTAATCTGACACTTCAAAATCATCCATATTTAATTCATCGCATTCAACTGATCCTGAAATGGTTATATATTTTGCCTTATTTATACCTATCGGATAATTATAAGTTAGTTGATCAAAACTTGGATTGGTTATTTTAAACTTAATTTTTTCGTTGATAAAATCGATATTAGTTTTTACAAATGGTATATACTGAAATACTGCTTTTAAATACAGCATAGAACTAATAACAAACGTAACCATAGAGACATAAAAAAAACCAAATATTTCTTTATAAGGAGAACCAAGGTTAAAATCAAAATCGATTTCATCATATTTTAATTCAGCAGAAATAATTATTTCATCCCCTGTAAATATTGATTTTAATATCACTTCAGGGGCTGCTTTTATTTTTAAACCTACATCATCTCCACAAATCCATCTCCAGCTACAATCAACAACTTTTTTATAACAAGCTTGTAAATTAGCTGATACATCTACTTTTATTTTGCCAATTAATGTACTGTTTTCAACATTTATTTCGGGTTCAAAAAATAATACTTTTAATGAGTAACTTCCTTTTATCAATTTAAGATTAACTTTTTCTTCTTTAATTTTGTCCTTTGGAATGGTAAGGTTTATTATTTTTTTTATAGCTTTTTCTTCTATCCCAATAGATATTCTATTTTTAAGTAATTCAAAATCAGGATAACTTGATCTGTTATTCATTTCGCCATAATCAAAAAAATGAGAATTAAAATATTTTATAGTATTAGGGATTGTTTTTTCTAAGTTTTCAAAATTAATTTTATGATCCTGACTCTTTTTGCTTTTATAGATAGTTTTTAAATCTTCTAATAATTTAGCTTCACTAATCTTAGAAATTTCATCACTTGCATTTTGTATGTTTATTTTTGTTTGTTCCTCATTAATCCTAAAAAACGAAGTTATCATATTATCTTTACTTATTATTTTTCTTAAACTTAATTTTATTATATCATTTTGGAAAATAGGAATTTTTAATCTAAATATCAAATCAGGGGTATATTCTTTACTAAGAAGATTAACTATTATTGCTAACAGTTCTTGTGCAATGGTTCCTATATCTGAATTATAATAATTGCCTTTTTTTATTTCTTCATCCAATTCTAATGAGCTAATAGCTATTTTTTGTGGTATTACTTCTAAATAATAAATATTATCCATGTTTCCTATATTGACCATAGCTTGACCAAGCATAGAATATTTAGCTTTGAAATAAATCGGTTCATTTTTTGCCTCAGAAATTGTAATTTCAGCTTCTATTATTTTACATCCGATTTCCAAAGATTTATTATCAAAATTAGAATACTCAAACGGCATTACTGGATGGAAGTTTTCTGGAAGAACTTCCCATTGAACCGGCTCTGTGGATTTATTAAAATACCCTAGATTTTTATTTATATCCTTGTATGGATAAATATCAACAAGAATTTCTGTAAGTGCAGAAATTGAAATATTTACATTTTTTTTTCCAACAGTAATTTTCTTTTTTATTTTGTACTCATCTTTGTGTTGTTCCCAGTGCTTTTTTAAATAATTATATATCGTAGTTTGATTGATTGATATAATTACATCAGGATTTAAGAAAGGATCATCATTTAAATACTTATTCCATAATTTTAATGTACTATTCATGATATTACTCCTCATAAATAAATACATTATACTATAAATTAACATTTATTGTGAATATCAACTTAAAACTGTATTATTCTAAAAATATCTTTAATATTTAAAAAATATCTGTAGTATTTGTTGTATTTAAAGATATTAATAAATTTAAAATCAAAATTGCAATATGATTGGAAACAAGGGTTTTCCCTGGGTTTTTATAAGGGAAAAATAATGTTGACTTAGAATTTTGTATCCTTTATGATTTTAATAAATAAAAGGATATTAAATTATGAACAGAAAAGAAAAGATTTTTAATTTTATCAAAAAATCTATTGTTGGAGTTTGGCTGATAACATTATATATTTTTTTATTATGGTTAATTGTTGGAACTTTAAGTGGTTATGGATTTCAAGAAAAGATATCAAAAATGAAGGATAGTGAAGGAAATGTATTTACAGTGACAACAATAATCATTAAAACGGATGAATTAACAGAAAGACAAAAAGACGACAGCTATCTTAAAGAAGCTATCAATCAAAAAGAAGTTGAATATGAATCGAGTAAAAAAAATGACAGTCAATATGAAAACCAAATTAATTCAATTTTATCAGAAATGATAGATTTAAGTAATATTGTTGAACCACTGATAAGAAAAAAAATTAAAGAGAAAGATCTTCCTGTTCCGGTACATTTTGAACTTTATCAGGTTCAGGAATATTTAATAATGTTTAAAGATGATTCAGATATGCAAGACTTTTTATTAAAATTTGAAGAACTTGCTAAAAATAAGCGGAATATTGAAAAAAAAAGAGCAGATTTAAAAATTGTTTTAAATTTACTTAGTAGTACGATTAACAATTTAAAAAATAAACATGCTGTTGTGAGAGAACAAATCCAAGCGACTCAAAAAAACTTCATTGGTGATTGTATATCAGAGTTACAATACATGAATACATTTAAATATAAATTGTTTGCAACCATGCCTCTCCAATTATTAACTTTAATTTTGACCATTACAATGGGAGCATTAGGAAGTTTAATATATATATCTCTTGATTTTTTTCTTAAATGGCATGACCGTCCTTTCAGCTGGTTTTTTTTCAGACCATTTTTGGGAATGGTTACTGCAATTGCAATTTTTATTCTTGCAAAAGCAGGACAATTAACAATATCAGATTCTAAAATAACTCAAAGTTTATCTGAAAACCTTAACCCGTTTTTTATATCATTTTTAGGCATAATATCAGGCTTATTATCAGAACAAGCTATTGATAGAATCAGAACAGCAGGTCAAGTGGTTTTCCGTCCTAAAGAAAAAATTGTAGAACCAAATAGATGGGCAGTGGGGTTTAAACAAGAACTCGAAAATCAAAAAAAAGATGCATCTGAATTAGAACAATTTGTAAAACTTCCTGAGCATATTATTCAGGATTGGATCGAGCAGAAGAGATCAGTACCATTTGAAGAGCAAAAAATTATTTCAGCCTGGCTGAGTGTTCCAGCATATAAATTGTTTACGGATATAAAACCTGACCATGTAATCGATGATGAGAGTGGGTAAATCTTTTTGTGTAAACTTCTCTATTTAATCACAGGTCAGGTAAGCGGTTCTTCGATTGGTAACTGAGCCTATCAGGCTTCACCAAGGCAGATTTTGTATCATCATTACATCTATATATACAAATTCATAATAATTTTAGGTTATTATGAGTAATTATATTGCAAACCGTTTTTTTATTAAGAATAATGCAACTTCAGCTTGCACACAAGCAATGAT
>JAKSBL010000119.1 GCA_022361115.1 Spirochaetota bacterium
AAATGGAGTCTAGCTCATAATCTCATTTTAATGAAAGTAGAAGTGCAGGATAAAAATCAACGCCTAGTCAGTCAGCTAATCCCCATTGTGTATGAAAATCCTGAAAATAACCTTCCTCCTCTGGCTGAGCAAGTTATTGGCTTAGATGTTAACCAGCTCATACCAGCGCAAATCAATAATACTATATTTGCATATTTTCCTGAAACACCCCCCCAGTTAGTAATCGGAGAATTAGTAATCCCTCCGCAGGATTTTTATTCTGAAAAAAAAATCTATATTTATAAAATTGCCAATGAGCTTCAATTAGCAGCTGGAATTCACCAGGGTGAAATGGTTATAAAAGATAGTACTTCTGATCAAAATTTCTTCAAATTTGAGCTTATACATGATACACAAACTCCCCAAGTCGAACTACTTTGGCCACAACCCTATTATTATTATAAAAAGCAATTTACCTTGTATGGAAAAACATTTGATGATTCAAATTCTATAAAATTTTCTTACCTCTTAGACAGTGATCTTCCCCAACAATTTAACCATGCCGATTTTCAGAACAAACTAATGAAAAAAGTGGCCACTAAAGCAGAAAAACAGTTATTATCTGAAATTTTTCAGGAAGAAGCAGGTATGTATAAAAGAAAGAAAAGCCTTTCTCATTTACAGCTCCTGCAGTTATTAAATATTTTCCAAAAATTGAATATACCTTTACCTTATAAAACTTTTGTAAACGATCAAGTTATTGAGCCGAATCAAATCTTAGTCCCTTTTCTTGCACCTCTGAGCAGAGATCAAACTCGAACATTGGCCAGTTATTTAGACGACAATAATTTAATCATCAATGAGAATGAGAAAGTTTTTGCACTCCCGATTCCAGAGTTAGATGAAGGAAGCCATTTTGTTCAATTAAAGGTAGAAGATGGAGCAGGAAAAATTAATGTCACTACTTTTTGCTATAAAATCGATACTTCCCAGCCTGAGTTAGCTATAATGCCGTATTTTACACCTATAAAAACCCAAAAGGAAGAAATCAGTTCCCGAAAAACAAAGCGAAAGAAAAATCAAAGACCCAATGTACAAGAAAAGGCAGAAGAAAAACCCGAAGAATGGATTGATCAAATGGATCTGGAAAGTATCAATGGTGAAATGCTGGTGAGAGGGGTGGCAACAGATAATGGCGAATTAGCTCAAATTAAAATGATCTATAATGAAGAAGAAGTGGATGTTGCAGGCATTGATATCTGGGATTATCTCTACAATTTTAATGGGATTCAAAATTTTGATCAATCAGATGATTCATATGTTGTACAAGTAAAGGCATATGACCAAGCAGGTAATCAAATTGTCTTAGAAAAAGAATACCATATCGATCGTGTTCGTGATAAACCCCAAACATTGATCCATAATCCCATTTTAGATAACCAAAGATTTTCTAATGACTTCAAAATTTATGGAATTGCCCTTGATGATGATGGTGTAGATCATGTACTTTACCGAATTACTCATACACAAAATGAGGATCAAGATGGAGAAACACCATTAGAAGAGATAGAATGGAAAAGACTAGAAATCGAAGCAGGAAGTGGGAAATGGAGTGAAAATATCTTTACTGATCAGCTAGTCTCAGGAAAGCATTTATTGGAGGTTCAGTCAGAAGATATTTATGGAGTCAAAAGCGATATAGTAAAAATGACCTTTCACCTGGATATCAACAATCCTGTTGTTCAGGTGACTTCCCCGGAAAATGGGACCTATTTAAAAGATAAAGTAACGATATCCGGAACTGCTTTTGATCAAAATGATATTGATATTGTGGAAATCAGTTCCAATTATGGATCTACTTATGTATCTACTACTGGATTGGAAGACTGGAATTATCAATTAGATACTAAAAGTCTACCAGATGGTCCCCTCAATATACTGGTAAAGGCAAAGGATAAATCAGGATCGGAAGGCTATACTTTTTCTTTATTTAATATTGATAATACCCCTCCTGCTATAGAAATCATTGAACCCCGAGATGGTGATCTGGTTAATAATGTCATGTTAATCACTGGCCGGGCCAGTGATAATATTGAATTAAAAGAGATAAAGCTGAGAATAACCAGAGATGATCAAAATATGTTTTCCGAAACGGATGAAGAGGGATTTATTATTGCTACTGGTAAAGAAACCTGGAAATATGAGGTTGATACTTCTGCCTGGGAAACCAACCAAGTTTATCACTTAGTCGTGAGAGCCATGGATGTTTCAGGTAATAATACCGATAAAACTTTAGACTTTATTGTTGACCCGCTATCTGATTTGCCAGTTGTAGAAATCAATCAGCCTCAACAAAACCAGCATTTAACAGGGGAATTTATTAATATTTATGGCACTGCATATGATGACGAAGGAATTGAAGGTGTATTTTTACGGCTGGATAATGCTGAAGAAGAGATAAAACTGAAAGGAACGGAAATCTGGAAATATATTCTTCCTACAGAAAATTTATCTCGAGGAAAACATTCTCTGGAAATATATGCTGTAGAAAAATCAGTTGATGGTCAACCTGGAAAAAAATCTTCAATTGTACAAAGAGATTTTTATCTGGATAACTCAGGACCGGTGATAACAGTCGATTCTCATATTAATGGATTACCCGTTGCAAGGCGCCCAGTCATTAGCGGCAGTGTTTTTTATTATGAAAAGAACCTGGAACTCAAAATCAAACAGATTTTACAAGAAGAAAAACATCTGCAATTAAAGAAAAAGTATTACAAAACACCTGAAAAAATATTAGAACCGGCAGACATTCCGATAAAGAAGGGTGAATTATTGAGACGAATGAAAAAGTACCAGATAAAGAAGAGTATCAAAAATCTTTTTGTCTCAGCTGATAATGGTAAAAACTTTAAAAAATGTATTAGAAATGGCAATAATTGGAAAATAAAAATAGAAACACCAGAAATGGATGATGGATCCTATTTGTTACAGTTCAAAGGAATTACAAAAACCAATCAGGTAAAAATTACCTATTTTAATATTTTAATTGATCGTAATGTACCAACTACTCAAATTCTTACTCCCAATGAGAATCAGAAATTTAATGATAAAATTGTAGTAAAGGGAATAGCTGATGATAATGAACAAGTTGATTCAGTGAAAATTTCACTCAATCAATATGATAAAAAACTAAGAAAAATGCCCAAGTTTGTACAAGGGATTTATCTGTGGCTGCAAGCCTTTGGTGGTTTTTGGGTATCCGGAGGTTTTGGACTAACATTTTTTGATGATATTGTTCGCCTGGAAGCCTTGTTTGGATGGACAGCAACTCCGGAAAACTTAAGAGATCTTGGTGTAGATCCTGATAGTATCAATAGAGGTTTTTTAAATACATCCAGTGATAGTGTCCGGTATGATCCCCGTTATGCTGGTTTTGCTACCGGCGGAAAACTTTTAGCTCGTATTTTAGATTTACCCTTTGAGTTTTTTTGGGGGGAAGATGCCAGAAATTTCTCAGTAAGTTTAGAAATTGGCTGCGGATTTTACTGGTTTAGTGGTTTTGGTGGTGCTGCCAGAGAACGGGACGGTACTTATTATGAAGAAAACCGGTCCATTGATTCAGAATACAGTGGCCTGGGCTATGCACCTGTTGATAATGGAACTCTAATTGCTGCTTTAATGTACCAGATTGATTTCTTTAAAGTGGAACGGTTTGGCCCTTTTCGAAAATTTGCTTTGTATTTTGAGCATTCCTTTTTCTTTATTGCCTCAGAAATAAAAGGGGGAATTATACAACAAATCGGATTTGGTTTACGAAATGCTATTTTTTAATGCTAAAATCTTGAAAATTAGTGTTTTAGATCATCTGCTTTTCAAAATCATAGATTATTAGCATTTTTACAAAAGCCGCTATTGACAATAATTAACATATTATTCATAATGAAAGCACACCATCACCAAAGTAAACTACTTTTTAGGCTATGAAAATAAATCAGATGAATACCTATTATGATAATGGGGCTACCTCTTTTCCCAAACCACATGAAGTCAGCCAGGCAATCAGCCGCTATCTAACTGATTTAGGCGGGCCATATGGGAGAAGTTATTATCAGCGAGCCATCAAGGTGAGTGAAACGGTGGAAAGTTGCCGGGACTTAATTGCAGAAAAAATAGGGGTATCTGAGTCAGAAAAGGTTATTTTTACCAGTAATGCAACACAAGGCATCAATATTGTTTTAAAAGGGATGAATTTAAACGGCAAAAAAATATACCTTTCTCCTTTGGAACATAACGCAGTCACCAGACCTGTCCATCGTTTAATTGATGAAAAAGAAGTTGAAATTGATTATTTGCCAGGACTGAAAGATGGCAGAATCGATATAGATAAAATGAAAAACCTTGATTATTCACAAACCGGGTTAATCATTATCAACCACCAAAGTAATGTAAATGGAGTTATTCAGCCAATTGATAGAGTTAAAGAAATAGTTAAAGATCTTCCAGTTCTCATCGATGCGGCCCAATCCTGTGGACATACTGGTATTGATGCAGAGAAGAACCAGCTGGATTTTGTAGCTTTTACCGGGCATAAGAGTTTATTAGGCCCGACTGGTACAGGCGGAATATATATAAAAAATCCTGATCCATTACCGCCTCTCATGGAAGGGGGAACTGGCAGCCGATCGGAAAATTGTGAAATGCCGGATTTTCTTCCTGATAAATTTGAGGCTGGGACACCAAATATAGCAGGTATATTTGGCCTTCAGGCAGCATTAATCCATGCACCACAACCCGCTCATACTCGCCAGGATTTCCTGAATTTTTTACAGGAAATTGAGAATATCCCAGGTTATCTGATGTATAAATCTTTAAATCCAGATCAGCAGGGGGAGTTATTTTCCATTAGTCATGAAAAACTGACAATTGATCAACTGGGACAACAACTCTATGAAGAGTACCAGGTAGAAACCCGGCTTGGGCTTCATTGTTCCCCTTTAGCACATAAAAGCATTGGTACTTTTCCAGAAGGAACGGTAAGAATTGCTCCTTCTATTTATCATACTGCCAAGGATTTTGATTACCTGATAGAAATTTTAAAAAAGATCAGATAGTGTTTATGAAATTACTGATTTTTCAGGCAACTCGCCAGGTTATTTTAATTCAAAAGAGCTTAAAACAGGAAAAGATACCTTTTAAAATTATCCCGGTTCCCCGTTCTATCTCTTCGGAATGCGGGATGGCTATTGAAATTGAGGAAAATTATATTGTTCATGCAGAAAAAATTGCCAATAAAAAAAATATACCCATTATTATTTATGATCAGAAAAAATCTTAATTAGGAAAATAAAATGTTTGATTTATTGACCACAGTTGAATCCGGAGGCTGTTCAGCTAAAATTCCCGCTCAACAATTAAAAGACTTGTTACAGGACTTTCAAATTCCTGAAAACGTCAACCTATTAGTCGGTGCTGACAGTAGTGATGATGCCATGGTCTGGAAATTAAATAATGATACTGCTTTAATTTTTACTACTGATTTTTTTCCTCCTATTTGCTCTGATCCCTATCAGTTTGGCCAGATTGCTGCAGCTAATTCGATTAGTGATATTTATGCTATGGGCGGCCAACCTATAATGGGTTTAAATTTGATGATGTTTCCCTCTAGTAAAATAGATTTAAAAGTTTTAAAGCTAATTTTAAAAGGGGGGGCAGACAAAGCTGTAGAAGCCGGGGTAGTTGTCTCTGGTGGTCATACCATTGATGATTATCCTCCCAAATATGGATTAGCTGTTCTGGGAATGGTTCATCCTGATCGGATTGTTACAAATAATCAGGCTGAAAAAGGAGATGTTTTAGTTTTAACCAAGCCCCTGGGAACCGGAGTTTTAACTTCCGGTATTAAGATTGGAGAGGCAAAACAGGAGGATTATGAATCAGCTTTGAATACCATGAAGCAACTAAATAGAGAAGCAGCACAAATAATGCAGAAATATAATATTCGCTGTGCTACAGATATTACAGGTTTTGGCCTCTTAGGGCATGCCTTAAATATTGCCAGAGAAAGTCATAAAACCTTAATCATAAAAACGCAACAACTGCCTTTGTTAAGAGGGGTATATGAATTAATTGATTTAGGCTGTATCTCTTGTGCAGCCTTCAATAACCTGAGAAATGTAGAATCTGGAGTTAAATATAATAGAGAAGTAGATTATAATCTTAAAATGGCTGCTTTAGATGCTCAGACATCAGGTGGTATTTTGATGTGTGTTTCTCAGAATATCCTTGCGGAGATAATTACAGAATTGAAAGTATTTTATCCTCATGTGAGTATAATCGGTGAGGTTCAAGCTTTTCAAGGTGCAGATCAATTGATTATTGTTCAATGATAAGCTGTTAAAAATAGATACCTGTACACGTCTGACTGCCAATAATTCTGTCTCTGAAAATAAAAACTCAATCTAATAATAGATAATTTTCCTTCCTATTTGTTCTGATTTCATGTAAAATTAGAAAAGCTTTTCAATAAAATATGGACAGCAGGTAAATTATTTTTAACAGTATAGGATAAAAACATATGAATCAGTCTTTTACCATAAGAAATGGATCCTTTTATTTTCAAGACGAACCCGTCCGCTTGATATCAGGAGCCATGCATTATTTTAGAATTGTGCCGCAATATTGGCAGGACCGTCTCCGTAAACTGAAAGATTTAGGTTGTAATTGCCTGGAAACCTATATCCCCTGGAATTTACATGAAAAATCTGCAGGTAAATTTGATTTTTCCGGAATGCTGGATTTGGAAAAATATATTCAACTGGCTGCTGATTTAGATTTATGGGTAATCATTCGCCCTGGACCTTTTATTTGTGCTGAATGGGAATTTGGCGGTTTACCTGCCTGGTTGTTAAAGAACCGGCAATTGCAAATTCGCTGTTCTGATCCGGATTATTTAGAGCCAACTATGGGATATTTAAAAAAAATTCTTTCTATTCTCAAACCTCTACAGATAACCAAAGGCGGGCCTGTAATTATGGCTCAAATAGAAAATGAGTATGGGGCTTTTGGCAATGATCAATCCTATTTGTTGACCTTAAAAGAACTCTATGAGCAATACTTAGAGATTCCTTTATTTACTTCTGATCAGCCGACTCAGCAGATGCTGACTAATGGGAGTGTTCCGGGAACCATTACCACTGGAAATTTTGGTTCAAAAGCAGAAGAAAGGTTCTCAATTTTAAAAAAATTTGCAAAAAAACAGCCATTGATGTGTATGGAATTTTGGTGTGGCTGGTTTGATTACTGGGGAGGGGAGCATAAACAAACCCCAGCCCTTTCAGTAGCGAAAACTCTGGATGATATTCTTAATCTCAATGGATCTGTTAATTTTTATATGTTTCATGGGGGAACCAATTTTGGTTATACTAACGGTGCCAACTGCAAAGACGGAAAAACGTATGAGCCAACGGTTACCAGTTATGACTATAGTGCATTGCTTTCTGAATCAGGTGAAATCACTGACAAATATTTAGCTTGCCGGGAAGTCATTGGTAAGTACATTGATCTTCCCGCTCTGGTTGAGCCTCCCCAAAAAAAATATCTAAGCAATCCTGAAATTCATTTAACTGAGCAAGCAGGTATATTTAATCACCTGGACAAACTTGCCCAACCAGTAAAATCTGTTACCCTTCAAACCATGGAAGATGTTAACCAGAATTATGGTTTTATCTTGTATCGAACAACAGTAAAAGGCCCTTTATCAAAAGCAGAACTCTGGATTCAGGATGTTAGAGACCGGGCTTTGGTTTATGTAGATGGTAAGTACCAAGGGGCAATATACAGGAGCCAGGAAAAACAGAAAATTAACATTAATATTGGAGAATTATCGCAATTAGATATACTGGTTGAAAATATGGGCCGAGTCAATTATGGCCCCTTTTCTCTGGATCGTAAGGGAATCACTCAAGGTGTGCAGATTAATGAACAATACCTTTTTAACTGGCAGATCTTTTCTCTTCCTTTTGAAAAACCGCCACCAATTCCTTATCAGAAAACAAACAGCATAACAAGCCAACCCGCTTTTTATCGGGGATATTTTGATGTTTCTGAAGTACAGGATACGTTTATCAATATGGAAAACTGGTGTAAAGGCAATGTTTATATCAATGGTTTTCATTTAGGTCGTTATTGGGAAATTGGCCCTCAGAAAACTTTGTATTTACCCGGGCCATTGTTAAATAAAGGAAAAAATGAGTTCATTATTTTTGAACTTCATCAACCCAAAAAAACTTACATTAGCCTAGCTGCTCAACCTCGATTAGGAAAAGATGATAGATAAAAAAAGGATTATTTCATACTCTTCTCTCTAGGATGAAACAATGATAACAAAGAGAAATCTGAGCCTTTTATTATTGATGGTACAAAGATTTTTAAATACTTAATTTTGTCCCTTATTTTCAGTTTGTGTAATAAAATCCAGCACTTTATGCTTTATCGCTTCTCTTTCCTGGCCCAGTGTCACCAGGTGTTTAGAATTTTCTAATAGAAGCAACTCTTTATTTGCCGATTGAACTTGTTTAATAATAATATGGCCACTTTCAGGTGCAACCTGACCGTCCAGATGCGATTGGACTACCAGAAGAGGGCATTTGATTTTACCTAGTTCTTTTTTAGCCAATTTTGCAACTTTAATCAACATAGGGATGGTTTTCATCGGGCGTTTTCTGTAGCCAATATCGAATTCAATATTGTCCCCTGCTCTTTCCACAGGTGGAGTAATTTTATGGAAACGGACAAAAAATTGTAATAAATAAGTGAAGTAAATTTCTTTCTTACGAAATTTTAAAGGGGCATTCAAGATAACTGCCTGCGCAACCGGGTAACGGCTGGCCAGGATCAATCCCAGTAAGCCTCCCATGGAAATACCAATTATAATGACTTTTTTGTATTGAGACAATAGTTTTTTTAATTCACTTTCTGCAAAACCTAACCAGTCATGATGAGTTGTTTTTTCCATTTCTTCAACTGAAGTTCCGTGGCCCGGAAGTAAAATCCCTTTTACAGTATAACCAATTTGATTCAATGCCTGCCCCAGTTCCAATAAATGAGCCGGAGATCCTGTATAACCGTGGATTAATAAACAGGCTGTTTTCCCATTCTCCCCTTTTCCGGTTAAATAAAATGGAGCTGCTAATGGATGCATATATTTCATAGTAGGCCTCAATAATAAATAAAAACTGCAGCAATATAATAACATGAGAAGTATGCTGTTTTCAAGTATTGCGAATCGGTTTCTTTGGAATTAACTCAAAATTAATTGTTTTGTTATCATGCATTAACAAAATTCCTTTAAATAAATTTTGGCTTGTTTGAGCCTTTTGATTTTGCTTAAAAAGAATGAATAAGTTTTAGAGGAGGAAAAGAAAAAATGAAAAAAATCAAAAAAGCATCCTTGTTTCTTATTATAGTGATTGCTCTTTCACTGGTATTTTTAACTGCTGCCAAAGGTGGTTTTTCTACATCAGTAGATAATTCTTATAAAGGAAAACCAGCTAAATATGTTTTTCTGTTCATTGGTGATGGTGTTGGAATGCCCCAAATTCAAGCTGCAGAAGCTTATATGGGAGGAAAAGATGGTTCTGTTGAAATAGAAAAATTACTTTTTTCTCAGTTTCCAGGCCAGGGTTTAACCACTACACATGCCAATAACCGTTATATTACCGGATCTGCAGCAGCTGCAACAGCTATTGCTTGTGGTAAAAAAACCAATATCAATGTCATTTCGATGGACCCGGCAGCCACTTCTCCCTACCCAACTCTTACAGAAATGGCTAAAGCTAAAGGAATGGCAACCGGCGTTGTTTCCAGTGTTAATTTAGATCATGCAACTCCTGCTAGTTTTTATGCTCACACCTCAACTAGAAAAAACTACTATGACATCAACATACAAGCAGCAAATAGTAATGTAGATTATTTTGCTGGTGGGATGTTCCGTATTGATAAAACTCCAGAAGGTGAAAAAAGTGCTCACGATGTGATGCTGGAACGAGGCTGGCAAATGGCTTCTAATCGATCTGAATTTAATTCATTACAGCCAGGTAAACAAACTTATGCTTACAATGTAGGATTTGCTGGTAATGCTTTGGATTATGTTATTGATATGGATAGTGATGATATCACTTTAGCTGAATTTACTCAAAAAGGAATTGATTTATTACAGGATAATAAAAAAGGCTTTTTTATGATGGTTGAAGCTGGCAAAGTGGATTGGGCTTGCCATGCCAATGATGGAGTAGCTGCTATTCACAACACCTTAGCATTTGATGATGCAGTTAAAGTGGCTTTTGAGTTCTATAAAAAACATCCAAAAGATACATTAATTGTGGTAACCGGAGATCATGAATGTGGTGGTTTAACACTTGGTTTTGCCGGAACGGTTTATTCTACTTCTTTTTCTGATTTATCTAAACAAAAAATTTCATATGAAGCTTTTGACAAACACATTTTAAAGAAATTTAAAGCAGAAAAGCCCAA
>JAKSBL010000489.1 GCA_022361115.1 Spirochaetota bacterium
AACAGATATTTTTAAAGATTTTGGAGTTATAATGGCAGTTCTTATGGTGATATCTGTCGTAACAACGATATTTTATACTATGATCTTAAATATTGGGATTACTTTAAAATATTATAATATTATTAATTTAAGAGAAGGGGCTGCTCTAATGGATCAAATAGAGCAGAGGGAAAGTAGCACTGATATTAATGAATAAATGGATTTTATTTTTCTTATTATTTCACTTATTCTTGTTATCAACAACTGAAACCAATAAAGAGGGGGTGCTGGATAAATTTCACGAAGTGATCAATCAGGAAAAATATCAATATCAGCAGGCAGAACTGAAAGATAAGAAAAGGAATGAGAATTACATAATCAGGGTTCTGAAAAAAATAGTTCAGTTTTTTCAATACATACTAAAAAATATTCAGAATTTTATTTCTGGGCATAAAAGATTAGTTTATCCAGCCATATTAATTTTATTATTTGGTTTATTTTGTCTTCTTTACTTTATAGTGTTATCGAACAAGATTCGATTTGGAGCATCTGGCCCAAGACAGAAAAAAGCCAGTAGTAATAAAAAAGGCCATTTTGATTGCGAGCTTCAATTAGCTAATGCTATGCAGTTGTTTCAAGACAAACGATTTAAAGAAGCAATATCTGCTGTATTAACGGCTCTCTGGCTTTTTTATCATCAGAAAAAAAGGATTAGTTATCAGAAGAGCCGGACAAATCGTGAATATCTGCAGTCCTTTACAGATCCAAAGGAAAGCAATTTTATTGCTGGGATTGTGATGCAGGCAGAAAAAGCAGTTTACTATGAGGATAGTTTAAATGAACAGGAGTGTCAGGCAATTATTTCTCAAGTTAAAGAGATTATTGCAGGATAAAAAGGTACAGGATTTTCTTTTTCGTATGATAATCTTTACGGTAATGGTTGGGGTAGTAATTGTCGGATTAAGAAGATTGGTTCCTCAAAAAGTCAGGGGATTGGATATGATGAAAAATTTATCCAGCTTCCATGATGGTTCGTCTGGAACCATGGCTTTAAAGGAGTTTTTACTGGCTATGGAATTTCCAGTTGAACGATTTATGGAACCTCTTATTAATTTAGTTGAAGATAAAGTTACCGATGCTACTATTTTAATGATCGAACCTCTGCAAATCGCTACAGAAAAAGAGGTGATCCGGCTGGAAAAAATCATTAGTTCGGGTAATACTGTGATTTTGGTGACTGCAAATCCGAGTTTGCTCAAGTTTTTTGTCCACCATGATTTTTCTATTAATTTGCTAGAAAAAATAAGACTTATCGATAAAAAAGAAGAGGACGCTGGAATTATCCAAACATTGGAAGAAGAAGAACAACTCATTTATCAATCAGCTTTTGCTGATAGAGATGTAAGTACTCTTTATCTGGAAGACAAAAAATGTTTTTCTGATTTACCAGAAGAATGGAAGAGCATTGTCTCAATAGAAGAGGGGCCTTTAGTGATTGAAAAACCCATCAACCAGGGACGGTTAGTGTTATTTTGTGATTCTTCTCTGGTGACTAATTATCGGATTCGGGAAAAAGACAATAGTTATTTTATTTATCGTTTGTTAGATTACTATCATCAATTGAATAACCGTAATGCTTTTTATATTGATGAATTTCATCATGGATATCATAGAAAATACACTCTCTTCTATTTCCTGGCAAAAAAAGAATATCAATTAATGATTCTTCAGATATTTATTTTATTTATTATTATTTTTTATACTTCCAATATCCGGTTTGGCCAATATGAAAAGAACAGAAAAACTAAAGATCAGTTAAGAATTTATTATTATACTGAAGGAATGTCTGGTTTACTGGCTAAAAGAAAATATGTTCCGGAATTATATACAAAATTTTTAAATAATGTACAAAAATTGTCCAGTTTAAACTCGTATCGCTTAACCAAAGTTAAACAAGAAGAATTAGAGGTAATAAAAAAAGAACTAAATGGTAAAAAGCCCAGATTAAAAACCTTAAAAAAAATGATTGATATATTAAAGAAAAAATGAGGAGTGCTTTGTGGCCATAAAAGAATTTATTCAACATATGAAAAGCCAGATGCAAAAAACGATTGTAGGACAGGAAGAAGTTATCGAACAGATCTGTCTTAGTTTTTTAGCAGGCGGGCATGTCATTTTGGAAGGGGTGCCGGGCTTGGCCAAAACTATGATGGCACGAACCTTTGCTAAAGTCATAGGAGTGAATTTTAACCGTATTCAGTTTACTCCTGATCTGATGCCAAATGACATACTAGGAACTATGGTATTTAACCTGGAAAAATCTCAATTTGAGTTTAAAAAAGGACCAGTCTTTACCAATATTTTGTTAGGAGATGAAATCAACCGGGCTTCTCCAAAGACACAATCTGCATTACTGGAAGTGATGCAAGAACAGCAAGTAACAGCTGAGGGAAATTGCTTTTTCTTAAAATCTCCTTTTATGGTGATTGCTACCCAAAACCCAATTGAGTTTGAAGGAACATATCCCTTACCAGAAGCGCAGTTGGATCGGTTCATGCTGAAATTGAATTTAGCCTATCCGGAAAGAGAAGTGGAATTAGCAGTTCTCAGTAAATTTAATGAAGGTTATGACTCTAAACAACTGGATCAAGTAAATTTTGATACCATTGATTTAAATGTTTTAACTATTTGCCAGGAAGAATTTTTAAAAGTGAAGGTAGATAAAAATATATTAGATTATATTATGAATCTTAGCCAGGCTACTCGTAGTCATAAAGCTATCATTCTGGGAGCTAGCACCAGGGCTGCTATAACTCTTCTCAATTTAAGTAAATACTCAGCTGCCAGTCAGGGGAGGGATTATGTGATTCCAGATGATGTAAAACACCTGGCTGCACCTGTATTAAGGCATCGGATTATTTTGAATGCGGATGCTGAGATTGAAGGATTTCAACAAGATCAGATTATTCAGCAAATCATTGAAGTAGAAAAGGTGCCTCGTTAATGCTGGTATTTACTAGGCGTTTTTTATTTTTAATACTGCTCCTTATTCTTCTGACTTTGGCTGTTTTTTGGCAACCAGACTGGAAAATAGTTATTTATGTTTGCTATGGCTTATTATGTATCCTTCTTTTTACTGATTATTTCAGTATAATAAAAAAAGATCACTTAAAATTAGAACGGACTAATGATAAATACCTTTCTATTGGTGCTGAGAATATTATTCGATTGAACATAGAAAACCAAAGCCGGCAACAGCTGGTTTTAACTATTCGTGATGAATATCCTGCTGATTTTGAAGTCACTGCTGATACGATCCATTTAAAACTGGAAGGGTTGCATTACAAAACAGTTTATTATTATGTTAAACCTTTAAAAAAAGGCACCTATCATTTTTATTACTGTTTTATCAGGATTCAGGGAAAATTTGGTTTAAGTTGCCGTCAATATAAATATCATTTACCTAGCCAAATTCAGGTATATCCCAATATTATTGAATTAAAGAAGTTTATCAATCTGATCCATCAAAATCGGCCGGAACAATTGGGATATCGTAAGCCTGTCAGTGGAAATGAAAATGAATTTGATTATTTACGAGAATACCAGCCCGGGGATCAATACAAAAAAATAAACTGGAAATCTACTGCCAAGCATGGTTATCCAATTACTGAAGTAGATCAAAAAGAATTTAATAGAAATATACTTTTAGTTTTGGATACTGGCCGGATGATGACGACTCAATACGAAAACTTTACCAAACTGGATTATGCAATAGACACTTCATTAATTTTAGCTGCAGCTTCGAGAGAACGGAAAGATTATTTTGGATTAGTGGCTTTTTCAGAACAAGTTAACCATTTTCTTCCGCCTTCTCGTAAACAGAATGTTTTATCCTCAATTTTGGAAACCCTCAATCATATTCAACCTGATTTTAAAAAATCGGATTATTATAGCATGTACCGATTTATCAAAAAAAAAGTGACAAAAAATTCTATTATTTTTATCTTTTCTGAATTATACTCTAAAATTGTTTCAGATGAATTAATTAAAACCTTACAGCTTTTGGGGCGTTATCACCAGGTACATTTAATTAGTTTTGAAGAAAAAGAGCAGGAAGCGAAAGGTAAAAATTTTACAGATATCACACGTTGGATATTGCAACAGAGTCAATTTATTGATAAAGAAAGCTGTATAAAAGATTTACAAAAAAAAGGAATAAGGGTGATCAGAGTCAATCCTCATACCATTAAATCTCAAGTGGTTAATTCTTATCTTTCCTGCTAAAAAAACTCGATATTCGGCCTATTATAAAACTTTTTGATCATTACCAAGGAATTTTACCATGCTTCAAGTAGATTTACATATTCATAGTATAAATAGTGGCCATGCTTATGGCACCTTTTATGATATAGTAAGCGAATCTCTCACCAAAAAAATGAAACTTATTGCGCTAACCGATCATGGGCCAAGTCTGGCAGGAACCAGTGGGCCAGTTCATTTTCATCTGGGTAAAAGGGCGCCTAAAAAAATTGAGGATTTGCGTATTTTATGGGGCTGTGAAGCAAATTTAATTAATGGTGCTGGTGAACTGGATTTGGATGAATATACCATAGATAAACTGGATATTCTTTTAATTGGTATTCACCCTTTTACACAATATCAAGATCTGGGGAAGCTGGGAAATACACAAGCCCTGATTCAAGCTATTGAGAGATATCCAGTAAATGTATTAACTCATCCTCTTCATCAGCAGTTTGAGTATGATTGGGAACCTGTTTGGGAATGTGCATTTTCTCAAAATACCCTGTTGGAGCTTAATTTAAGCTATATGATCAAATATATTCATCGGGATTTAGAAAAATTCAAAACTATGATTGAGTTTGTTAAAAAGCACAATCAAAAAATAATTATTAATTCCGATGCCCATTTTGTTCATGAGATTGGTGATGATACAATTTTGCAGCAATATCAAGCCGAGTTGAGAATTTCTGATGATTTGATATTTAATGATCAGCTGGATAAAATTTATCAGTGGCTGAATTTAGAGGATTAATTTCTTTGTCTTTTTTTGCTTTTACTTATTACAATACCTATAGTTAGGTAAAGAATCAGTATAAAAATATTTAATCCTGCAATAGTAAAACGGGTGTCGACAGGCAGCTTCATGGGGGTGATCAAACCTTCAACCAAACCTGCCCAGAGTAAAAAGACAACCACTCCAATAATCACATTTAATGCTTTTTTTCCGCTCTCAACCAGTTTATTAACCCGTTTGGTTCGTCCCGGATTAATGACTGAAGCCGCAAGATGAAAAGCAGCCCCTCCGGCAATAACAATAGCTGTAAGTTCAATGGATCCATGTACCATGATCAAAGATGTAAAATCAGCAAAATAGCCATTCATGTAATAAATAGCTAGCAGAGCGCCTAACATAAAACCATTAATAATCAGGACGAGTACTGAACCAATTCCAAGGGTAATACCAAATGCAAATACAGTTATAGCAACTCGACTATTATTATACCAGAGAAAAAGAGACAGAATTATTCTTGAGTCTTCTGGGATATTATCAAAATTACCAAATTGTTCTTTAAATTCTAAGTCACTGCGAATCATTTCATAAGTCCGGGAGTCCACAAACATTTCTGCTAGTTCTGTATTCTCCATCACTAAAAAAAAGGAAAGAGTAATGGCTAGGGAAAAAATTAAAAAACTAGTGAGAATGGCATATCGAATTGAGTATAATGTTTCTGGGATTCCTAAGGTTAAAAATTTCAAAATTTTCATTATATGTGAAGTCGATTTACGATGAAAAATCAGGTGACATTTTCGAACTAGTTGATTGAGATAAACTAAAGTGTTTGAACCTTGGAGATGGGTTTGTGCAAAAGAAAGGTTTTCTGTTGCCTTTAAATAGAGTTGCCCTAGTAACTCTATTTCTGAAAAACTTTTTTTCTTTTTTTTGAGGATATTTTCCAATTGATCCCAATTATTTTTGTTTTGTTGAATAAATTGATACTCTTTTTTATCCATAAGAGTTCCTTTTATATTGCCACTAAATATTATAAGGTTTAAACACTACTTTGAAAGGATTTTTAAAAAATACTTTCTTAATGTCTTTTCTGGTACTACGTCGGGGATATTCCAGAAGTGATAGATACTGTCAACTATTCTTATTATACCATAACCGATAATAATTGTCAGGAATAGATAAAACAAGAGATTTATTAGTTTTAGGTGTTTACGCAGGAAGTGTTCTGATCTTTTTTTTAGGGTTAATGGCAAAAACTGTATTACCCAACTGATAAAAAATAAAGGTGCCCACAATATAATGGACCAGTTGTAATAAAAAGCCTTTTGTAATTCTCCATGGCTGATGAAACTAAAACTGCGAGTTAATCCGCAAAAAGGGCAGGGGAGATGAGTCAGGTTAATCAGGTAACAGATACTGAGTTTCGGGGACAAGTAATAAAGGATAAAACCAATGACAAAAGGGGCAGCAAAGAGAAATTTGTTTATAGTAGGATAAATATAAGCTTTGATAGTGTCTGCTTTAATCAACATAAAAAAATGAAGGGGTACTTCATGAGTACCCCGTTAGTTTATTCGTTGGCAGCTTGATACATTGGAATCAAGAATAATGGATAAAAAAGTAAAGCTAAAATCCATGCTTTTGGTTTATTAATGGCTTCCAAAAATGCTAAGTATAAAAGAATAAGAAAAACAATATTAGCACAAGGAACAATAAGAATTAAAACTAACCACCAAATAGGTTTTTCAGCAATTTGTAGCATCAGTACAATGTTGAGAATGGGGATCCAGGCAAACCAACCGGTATGTCCTTTTTTATCTCCAATTTTCATTAATGGAAATGCGAATGCTACATAAAGAACTATTGCTACAACAACATAAGCAATCATCATGCCAACAGGCATTTGTCCATATTCCATGAGCTCCTCCTTTTTATATTCTTTTATATAATAATCTTTTTTTACAAAGATGGAACTTTTTTTTGTAAAAATTTGATTTTGTGATTTTTTTTTATCCAAGTACTCATATTTTACTAACAGAATCTCTGATGATTACCTGTGTATTTAATTTTTGATGAAATTCTATTTTTTGATGATTCATCAGATGAATTAACATTTCTGCAGCGACTTGTCCTTTTTCCATAATGGGTTGTGACACCGTGGTGAGAGGAGGACGAAGCAAAGGAGAAATGGATATATTGTCAAAACCGCAAATTGAGATATCCTGCGGGATGATTATGTTTTTTTGCTGACAATACTTCATGACTCCGACTGCTATAATATCACTCATACAAATAAGAATGGAAGGCAGATCATTACCAGTTAGGATTTCATTGGCAGTCTGAAAACCTCCTTCTTCATTGCATGTGCATTCGATAACTTGAATCTCAGATTTTTTAATTTCTATTCCATGCTGATGTAATGCCTTAAAGTAACCTTGTAAACGGATATCTTTAATCAGAGAATAGTGTTGTTCATGATATAACATGGCAGGCCGAAAAGACAGAATTGTCATTTTTTTATGACCCTGGTTTAATATATAATTCATTAGCTGATGGGTTCCCTCACTATCATCAGATGTGACACTGGGAATATCCTCTGGGGTATCCACATCAATACAGACAAAAGGGATATGGCGGTCTCTTAAAATTCGATAAGTTTCCATATGTTCTTCCAGTCCAACTGCTATAAAGCCATCTACAGCAGCTGTTTTGATGGCTTTATTAATATCCCCGGATAAGGGGGAAACAATAGTAACAGAAAACTCTTTTTTTAAGCAGACTGAGCCGATTCCTTGTAATAGTTCAGCGTGAAAAGGATTCTGAAATGAACGGGCGATATTTTGAGGTAAAAGCAGGCCAATACTTCCTACATGTTTTGTGGTTAATGTACGAGCTACTGGATTGGGAATATAACCTAACTGGTTGGCAATAGCAATGATTTTGTCATAGGTTTCTTTAGAAATCCGTGAAGGATCATTAAAGGCAAAAGAGACAGCAGTTTTTGAAACCCCAGCTGCCTGGGCTAAATCTTTTATCGTTAATTTCTTTTTAATAGAAAACTCCTAAACCGGTTTAATCATGTTATGTATTTTTAACACTTTTTGTACAAAAAGCAAGTTTTTTTCTTTTTATTATTCACTAAATCCTATCTGTTTTTACTAACAAATTATTTTTTTTGATTTTTTCTGTTGACAATTGATAAAATATTAGATATGATCATACTTAAACCGGTTTAGTAAACCGGTTTAAGTATGAAAAAAGGAGAAATTATGAAGTACGGAAAAATAATTGTACTATCTTTAATGGTGTTGTTAGTTTTATTTGCCTGTTCATTACAAACAGATCAGCCAAATAGGAGCAATCAGAGATCAAGTGAAATAGTTCAACAACTACAAGCCGGTTTAACCAGAAATCCTGGTGATCCAAAACCTGGATTCAGTGCTAATGTTATGGCTCCATTACATGTAAAGGTTTATAACAATAAGTATACTCTGGAGGCACAGGATTGGATTGATTTTGAAGCTGAATTGACAACAGCAAAAAGTATTGGAGTCGATGCTGTTAGTGTAGATGTCTGGTGGGGTGATGTAGAAGCAGCCGGAGATCAAAATTTTGATTGGTCTTATTATGATACAATATTTCAAAAGATCATTGATAAAGGCTTAAAGATTGTACCGATTATGTCTTTTCACCAATGTGGTGGCAATGTTAGTGATGATTATACAAGTAATTTGCCTTCTTGGATATGGACTCATTATCAAGGAAGTGGAATTTCTGCAAATGACATGAAATATCAGAGTGAAACAGGGGCTTATTGTTCTGAAGTTGTCTCTTTATGGGCAGATAATTATGTGGCATCAGAGTATATTGAATTTATGGATGAATTTGAATCGCACTATGCTGGTTATGCCAGTTATTTTGATGAACTCAATATTAGTTGTGGAACTGCTGGCGAGTTAAGATATCCATCATATAATTCACATGATTGGGGTGCCTATCCCAATCGCGGAACCTTGCAATGTTATGGAAATTTAGCTGTAGAAGATTTTCGAAATGATATGTTAGCAAAATATTCCAGTTTAAGTGGAATCAATGCTGCCTGGGGAACTTCTCTAACTGCTATCAATCAAGTTAACCCACCCTCAAATCCAGACACATTTTTTAATAACCTGGATTATCAGAATATTCAATATGGTAAGGATTTCGTTGACTGGTATAATGATTCTTTAAAAGGCCATGGCAAAAATATGATTAATGCTGCTAAATCAGCTTTTGATAATCAATTTATCTCAATTCCTTTAGGCATTAAGATTGCTGGTGTACATTGGATGATGGGACACCCCAGTACTCCTCGAGCTGCTGAAGTAACAGCAGGACTAATCCAAACTAGTGTAGATTTTCAATCTGCTTCAACTGGACATGGTTATGCAAATATTATTGATGTTTGTAATAATAATAATCGGGATACAATTTTGCATTTTACCTGTTTAGAAAAAGATAATGAAGATTACTCTCCACAATATTCTCAAGCTCAGGCTTTAGTCTTCTGGATAGCTGCTGAAGCTGAGAATCAAAATATAGTTATCAAAGGAGAAAATGCTTTACCAGGCGGAGTGACCAGTGACAGTGGCTGGAACAATATAGAAAATGCCTTTGACTGGGCTTCTTATATTGGATTTACTGCATTGAGAATTAGTCAGGTAACTAATGATTATACTGGCCGGACTCGTTATGAACAATTTATCGATAAATATTCTTCCAGTACAGACCAGGTTACTGTTCATTACCAGGAATTTGGTTATGCAGAAAGTTATTATATTCATTGCTGGGATGGCTTGAGTGGAGATTATCAAATGAATTATGAAGGCTACTATAATGGAGGCCATTGGTGGGAAGTAACTCTGAATAATGCTCCTGATGATTTTAAATTTTGCTTTAAAAATAATTATGAGCAATGGGATGGGGTAAATCGTCACTATACTAATCAAGCTGCTGAAGTATACTCTTTACCTTATGATTCTACTGTTTATACCTATCGACCATGATATTTCAATTTAGGTATTGACAGATCTTTAGAAAAAGGCTACCTTTAAACATATTTTATGAAATGGAATATGATTTTGAATATAATTTTGAACAAATTAAATATTGTAGTCGTCTCTTTTTATTATTTTACTCTATCCTTTAGGAAAACCAGGTAAAATTTATAAAAGAGAATATTAAAAAGCCTGCATCCTTTTAAGGATGCAGGCTTTTTTTATTGACTAGAA
>JAKSBL010000044.1 GCA_022361115.1 Spirochaetota bacterium
AGCTAATAAACGAAAGATATGGAAAGTCATTAAATCACTGAGTTTCAATGACCTTTCTTTAGCTTTGAAGGATTGATCGAATTTTGAAGCAGCTATTTGTAATTCCCTCCTCCTTTTTTCTAACTCCTGCTCATTTAATGGTAAAGGAAGCATTTCAATATGTGTTTTTCCTACAAGTGTAAATCCAGCACTGGTTGCCCAGGTTTCCATTGGTTTAAAAACACTATCTGCCAGCCATTTCGTACAGGCTGCTAATAAATAGACTTTCTTCTTAAAATATTTTGGACGATGACAATTATAAGCAACATGATCTAAAAAATTTTTCATTATTCCAGTAACAGTAAACATATAGCCTGGTGATGCTAAAATAACTGCATCAGCTGATTCCATTTTTTCTTCTATTTTTTTTACTTCTTGATAATGAGGACACTTATCTTCTCCAATAAAAATACAATTATGACAGCCAACACAAAACTCAAGAGGATAATCAGATAAATAGAGATACTCAAATTGCTCTGCATTTTTTAATTGTTGCTCAAAATACTGAACGATATGAGTCGTATTTCCTGTTTTGGATGATCCGACTATAGCTAAAACTTTCAAACCTGTCTCCTGATTGAAGTGACTTACTGATTCTTTCAAAGGTTATCATAATTTATAAAATTAATCATAGTTGTAAATATCAAATCATATAAAATATTTCAATCTTTTATAAAAAAAGCTTAGCCATTGATTCTAGCAATTAATTGCTGAGCAAATTCTTCAGTCAAATTTTTCTTTGATGCTGTTGTAATAGTATCAACCGGCAGAACCTCTCCAGACCATTTACCTGATCCAGAAGTGGCCAACAAGGTAATTTTGTTCTTATCAGGATAGTTATTAATAAACTCACCTGCTTCTTCATGGATTTTTGAACTCTCAATTGAACTAATAATAATAATTTTGCTCCAATCTTGATTTTTACAAGTATCTAATCGGGAAACATCCACAATTTTAATATATTTATTTTCCATACTTTGATGACTGGTGATAATCTGTAATACATTATCCTTAAATTCACTGCCTTGAGTGGCAATTAAAATCTGCGTTGACGTTTTCTCTGAGCCAACCTCAAAGTCTGCAACTTCTTTTTGGCTGAAAGTCACTTTATAAAATATTAAGGCAACTCCTAAAAATAAGATAAGAACCAGAAATGTAATGAGGAATACTTTAAATGCTTTACTTAATAATGCCATAGCTTACTCCTTTTTATTCGCTTTTAAAATTAAATCGAGCATATTCTATAATAAAGATTTTTTCAACAGCATTAGAGTGATTGGTTCATATTGATTGATTACTGGTCAATGATTTAAAATTATTGGTTTATTTTAATATAATCGAGTAACATTTTCACAGGTATTCAGCTGAAGTGTGAAAATATTTTACACATTCTCCAGTAAGTCATCTTAAAATCAGCTTATTAGCCCATTTCATTTTGGCATGCTGATTGCTTTATTATAAATGATTAGATGATAAAAATCAATTTAACAAGGAGACAATATGAAAAAATACCTAATCACCTTATTTTTAATAATCAGTACAATCGGATTATTTGCAAGAGGCCCTGGATTTGGATTCACTGGTTCAGATGAAAACAAAATTACATTATCCGCAGTGATCTCTGATCTGGACCAAAAGCCAATGGAAATCACAGCAAATGAAAAAAAATATTATCTTCTGTTACCTCCAGTTGCAGAACTTATTTTTGAAGAAGATAATAATATTGAGGTTGAAGGGTTTGTAATCGATACTGCAAAATTCCATAAAGCTTCTCAACCTGCAGAAAAAAGAACAAGAGGTAATGGTTTTTCTCAAAATCGGCAACCCGAAAGACAAAATCAGCGTTTTCATTTTCAATTCGATGAATCCAAAACTTACATTCATGCTTCAAAAATTACGTATCAAGGAAAAACAATTGATATTGAAAAAATGATGTTAGGTGAAAAAATCACTCTTACCGGGACTATAAAAGATTTTTCTGATAAACCAGTTGTATTTACAGCCAATGGCACGGATTACTATTTATCATTATCCTATTTATTTGGTTTGGTAATTGAAGAAGGTGCAGAAGTTACTATTGAAGGTTACCAAGGCAATAACCGCATGAATAAATCCCAATTTCAACTTGATGAAGATCTGGATAGGATTCGAGTTGTCAAAATTACTTATCAAGGCAAAGAGTATAACCTGGATGAAATCGAAGGCGGCTATCATCAAAAGGGACGCGGGCCAAAAGGAAAAGGCAGACATATGAATAAATAAACTCCTAAAACAACACTCCTCCTTTTTCTACACTAAATAAAAAAGCTATCCGGTTATTCTGGATAGCTTTTTTATTTAAACGAAAATAACTCAATTCACTTCAATACCCACTAATACAATATCATCTTTTTCCGCTTTATGATTACAAAACTTTTTTATTTCATAAAGGATCACATCAAGATTTTTTTTTAATGTGTAGTCATGTTGATTTGTCTCATGAATAATATTTGATAATCCCTGAAATCCCAGTTCTTCGTTTTGACCATTTACAGATTCTAGTAATCCATCCGTATAAAAATAGATCCGATCTCCTTTACTCAGTTTTATGACCATTTCTTCAAAATTTCCCTCAGCAAGAGAACCAATACTAGTCCCGGATGATTTTACTAATTCTACTAAATTTTCATTTTTTTTCCAAAGTATGGGATATGGATGTCCCCCTCGGGCAAAGGTAAAATAAATTTTACTCTGTTTTTTTTGAAAATAACCAAAAATGGCAGTTAAATAGCGATTATCTGGAATGAAATGGAGTAACTCATCATTTAATTCCTCCAGAAAATATTGTGGTTGATATCCATATGCTTTTTGAATTTTATTAGCAAATGCTAAAGCTAAAGATGTAATCAAAGCTGCTGCCACACCATGACCAGAGACATCACCAATCAAAATCGATAAACTACTTTCATCAAAGGGAGTAATCGTTAAGAAATCACCACCAACAGCTGTCACTGGAATATATTGATAATTAATAGTGAGGTGTTTAAAATCAGGAATTTCAGGCAATAAAGATTCTTGAAACATCTTTGCCGCATTAAGGTCTTCTTCAATAATAAGTTTCTTTTCATGTAAAATTGCCTGCATCTTTTTTATTTTGAAGTTTTCTTTTTTTATCCTCTTATTGGCAATTTTTAAAAAATTTAAAGATTTATTAATACGGTCTTGACGAATACCAGCAAAGCGGGCAAATAACCCCAAAAAGAAAGGTGCAGAATCAATTACCCATAAAAGAGGGGTTGTTTTTTGAACTTCTAATATTAAAGTAAAAGAAATATCTCCAAAAGCATGATAACATTGGAATACTGTTGAAAAAAATGGAAAACAAAAACCAAATAGGGCACCGTAAAGAGTATATAAGTCCTTTGCCTTTTTATATTTTATTTTCATGGTTTCATTCTAGCAAATATTTTTAAAAAAAGGAAAATAATTGTAAAGTAAACTTTTTTATCTCAGGTCTATAAATGATCAATCCCGCCAGTTGCTGTGACGGGATTGTTAGTATCCTACCAGATCCCACCAAAATCTGGTAGAACGAAGGAAGAAAAGATGAAAAAAATCTATAATTAATTATAATTCAGTATTAAAAAAAAGGATTGATTTTTAAAGAAAATTCAACATTTTCTTGTAATATATAAAAGAAAATTAATAATATTGCAAGTTGGCGGCAATAATTTTAATAATTAAAGGCTATATAGCAAAAAAAACCTTAAAATATAGTTAAAAAATACTAAGAATTAATTAATTGCCAATATGAATGAGTCAGACAGGCATATATAATTTTTTTTAAAGATATTTTTGAATTTATTTTTTGTCAATAAATACCTTTTTGAATTTTTTTAAGAAAAAAAAAAAAGAAGCAATTACTGCTTCTTTTGAATATGTAAACGTGAGTAGCAAAATTCAAATTTGCTATTCCGTAATTCCCTGATACCCACGTATTTAAAATTTCGGAATCATTTTCTTATTCCTTAACCATTAAATGATTTTAAAAAAAAATAATAAACATTATTAATATCATTAGCAACAGAAGATATTTCTCTTTCAGTTTCAGTATTTTTCCCTACACTTCAATAACTGCATTGAAATTTAAAAATCATTTTCAATTCAGATCTTACTAGATCAAATTCTCATATTCATTTTATAGAACCGCATTTTATCATAATAATCCTGGAAATTATGGTTTTTCTGATTTATTTTTCAATGGTATCGAAGAAATTCATTCATTATTGGTTATAAATTCTAAATTACAGTCAATTACTACTCAACCATATTTTTTTAATAAAACATAAAAAGTAGGCATCCTAATTGCTAATTGTAAATAAATACTTGACGTATAGATAAAATTTAATAAAGTGATAATATAATTTAAATAAAAAGGGTATATCATCCAGCCCTATATATAACTATTTATTTAAAGACAACAGCATTTTAAGGATCACAATAAACATTTATATTTTCAAAAGGATTATTTTCAATGAAAAAAAGTATATTAATTTTACTTTGTTTTTTTATTTCCTTATCTATTTCAGCTAAAACTCTGGAAATTGAAGTCATAGATACAGATTTGGAATTCCCTTTAGAAGGAGTAAAAATCACTGCTGTTAATGAAAATTCAATTGTTTATACAAATGAAAAGGGGCAGGCTTTTTTAGAATTCAATGACCTGACGGAGCGAGCCATACTAATTATTTCATTAATTGGCTATGAAACCAAAAAGCTGAATATTAAAGACTTTAATCAACCTCTTCATATTGGATTAACCATTGAAGGGGTAATTGAAGGCCAAGAGCTGGTTGTCGAAGAAGAAGCAGTCAGTGAAACCGACGAAGAAGTTGGTGTATCCATTGTCGTTAGTAAAGAAGAAATGAAATCAACTGCCAATGTTGGCGCTATCGAAGATGTCATGTCATCTGTTAAAGTATTACCTGGAGTAACCTATGGAGGAAAATTTGATAGTACTGTTTCCATCCGAGGTGGTGAAAAAGGGGATTTAACTCATGTTTTTGACGGATTTTTAGTCCGTTATCCTTATTATTTCGGAAATGCATTTTCCATTTTTAATCCTAATATTACGGATTCTTATAAGCTCAATATTGGTATTTACCCGGTAAATTATGGATTATCTATGAGCGGCTTAATGGAGGTTAACTCCATCACCCCGAATGATGGTTTAAAAATCGAAGGTGTGGTTTCAGCATCCAATATTGAAATGACAGTTCAAACACCAGTCGGCTTAAAAAATGCCGGATTGCTTTTGCATGGCCGTATTACTTATTATGATCTGGTTTTTCTGATGACCGGCTCCATTATGGAAAAAACAACAGATATGACCTATTCCAGAATTCCCTATATTTATT
Organism: Spirochaetota bacterium; assembly: GCA_022361115.1. GTDB lineage: Bacteria > Spirochaetota > GWE2-31-10 > GWE2-31-10 > GWE2-31-10 > JAKSBL01. Next base: position 5,436 of record JAKSBL010000044.1, read on the forward strand.
CAACCTATTTAAAATGGTTTTGGAAACCACATGAGCGTTTTGAATGGTACGTCAATGGCTTTTTTGGCACAGATGGAATTGGTGTGAAAACCTTAAGCACAGGTGCTGATTATGATACTGAAATAGTCAATAATTTTGATTTTAAATATTATCGTTATTTTGCCTTTGGTGTTATGGGATTTAAAATCCTCCCTCATGATAAAATTTTTATCCATGTTTTAGGGGGATATGATTTTTTTAATGATTTTGTAGATGGTTCTTTTACCAGTGAAGGCACAAAAAAATACTCAGATGAATTTACAAGTACCTATGGGGTCCCCGGTTCATTTTCACTTGATATAGCATCCAATTTTGAAGGTACGGATTTAACTCATGGAGTCCAGTCTCGACTGGATGTAGATTTTTCCTTACATGAACGGGTGACGATGACAGTTGGTACTGGTTTTTTTCTGGATTTAAATTTTTTAGAACAATCTGGTAATTTTTGGGGATTTGACGGATTGACTTATAAAAACACCGATTATTCTTTACCCGATAAAGATAACCGAATTGTTAAATCATTTGGTTACCTGAATTTTATCTTTCATCCACTACCTGAACGGATAAAAATCGAAACAGGTTGCCGGATTGACCATAATATTATTTATGGTGAAGATAATTATCATATCAATACTTACCCGGTTGCCAGTCCCAGATTGAATGTCACTTTTACTCCTGTTAAAAATCATGCAATCATTGAAAATTTTTCCATCAGTACTGGAGTTGGTCTTTTTAATAAAACTCCTCTAGATACATCCATATTAGATGAAGATTTTGGTATAGAGGATTTTGAAGTCAAGATTCCCAAAACCTTAATGACTCTACTGGGGTTTCAAATTCAATTTCCTTTTGGTTTTACATTTAAATTAGAAGGTTATTATAAATATTTCTTTCATCGTTACTATCTGAATTTAGTAACTGAAACCAGATCAGGTTCTTCACAAACCATTACTGAATTTGCTGTTCATACTGATGGTTATGGTCATGCAGGGGGCTTTGATTTATCATTAGAAAAAAAGATCTCCCGCTTTATTGACGGTAGTATCAATTATACTTTTGTCTATAGCCGATTATACAATCCAACTACTAATGACCTGGACTATAATAACCGTGGAGAACCATTAGGAAAATGGTATTATCCTTCTTATCACCGTTTTCATAGTTTAAACATTATTTTAAACATCCATCCAACCAAGTTTATGACGATTACTCCTAAATTTACTTTTGCTACTGGTGTGCCCAGAACTCAAGACGGAGATAAACAAATGCTGGCAGTCAATGTTGAAAATGATGATGGATCATCAACTATTGCAGAAATGTATACAAGGGAATCAGAGTACAGTGATACTTTGCGTGATGCTTATGTCGTTCCCTTTGATTTAAGAATCGCTTTCCATCACTATTTTCCAAAAACAAAAGTTCGTTTAGAATCATACATAGCAGGAGAAGATATTTTTGTTGGTCTTTATAATCTATATGGCCCAAAATCCGGAGCGGTTCAGACAAATCAATATACTGGTGAGGAAGAACCAGCACCAGAAGGCGGTTTTTCCATGCCTTTCCCCATGATCAGTTTTGGTGTAAAAGTTAACTTTTAAATATTGAGGATACTATGAAACAGATTAAATACATACTACTTATTACATTACTTGCATTCACATCATGTGCGACCTTAAATGAAACCTACCAGGGAAAAAGCACAAAAACAGTAAAAATCAATATAAAATTTCATGAAGATAAAGGAGAATGGTTTGAATTAACCTCTCACCATATTCCTGCTGCAAAATTAATGGGTTCTTATGAACAAAAAAACACTGGTGAGACATTTTTTTATATTGAAAAAATCATCCTACTCTGCTCCTGGTTTAATGGCTGGACTCATGGAGAGTTTGAAGCATCAGGCAGCTTTAAACTGATTAATAGGGATTCTGGTTTTTCTTTTTCAATGGTAGATCAAATCGAATTTTGGGACATCATCAAAGGGGAAATACGTTACAATGACGATTATTATCGTAATGAAGATGGATTGAGAAAAGTAAAGTACCGGATTGAACGGTTTCAGGAATTTGTTCAGTTTCTGAAAAAACAGGAGTTACTCCCTTTTTATCCTAACAGTCATCGGGGAATTGTTTTAAACAAAAAATTTAAACAAGATATTACTCATTTAGCTTTTCCAGAAATTTATGGTTATAGACGATTAGAGAAAAAACAGTGGTTACATGATAAATATTACCAAAAAGTGAACCAAAATCATCCAGTCGACTCAACAGATGACAATAAAATTATAAAAAGAAAATATAATTTAGGAGCAAATTTATTATGGAGAACAGATTATACCAGGGTTGTCTTTCCGCAAAATCTGCATTCTATTCGTGACAGTGGAACAATGTGGAGAGATTATGAGGAAGCTGGTGCCATTTTGCTCACACTATATAATTTTGATTACTTTTTTAATGATTTTTTAACAAAAACTCAAATTTTTATCAATAATAAATCATAGAATAAATATTAACAAAACAGTTAAGTTTAAACAAACTACTATAAAATTAGTATAAATATTATATCATCAGGAGAATAGAATGGAACAACAATCCATGACTTTAATTGAATTATTTGGTTTAGGTGGCTGGGCTATGTGGCCATTATTGGTTTTTTCTATTGCAGCATTCAGTTTAATTATTGAGCGCTTAATCTTTATGTTATTACATAACTTAGATTTATCCGATGTGAAAACCACTGTTCTGGAAAAAATAAATCAGAAAGACATAAAAGGTGCATTGGAACATTGTGAATCTGCTCAAGATAAAAAACTAGGGGCTAAAGTAATTGCCGCTGGTATACGGGTTGCCCACTTAGGTGAACACCGAATGGAAAAAGCACTGGCAGCAGATGCAGCTGAAAAAATCAACATGCTGGAGCGGGGATTTAACTTTATGGTGGCAATTGGTTCTTTAGCACCTATTACAGGCTTCTTAGGGACTGTATCTGGTATGATATCTGCATTCCAATCTATTGCTAATGCAGCAGACGTTAATGCCCAATTAGTTGCAGGTGGTATATTTGAAGCACTCATTACTACTGCTTTTGGTTTAGCCATAGCTTTAGTGGCCATTGCCGGGTACAATATTTTTGCTCACTTTGTAGATAAGTTTATTGCAGATGTAGAAGATGCTGGCAGTGAAATTGTAACCTCTATTCTGTTAACTGAAAATAACAAACAATTATAATAGGAAATCATAAGTGAAAATAAAAGTAAAACGGCGTAAGCGAATTGATGTTGCTGATTCAGGAGCCTTGAGTGACCTGGCATTTTTACTGATAATCTTTTTTATTGTAATTGCAGTTTTTAATATCAATAAAGGATTTATGCTGAGTCTTCCTCAGAAAAATTCCAGTAAAATAGTCAATACCAGTGATATTATTAAAATTTTTATCAATAATGATGGTCAGATTGTCTATGATGATAAAATCATTACTCATTTAGAATTAGAAGACATTGTTGCACAGCGTTTGAAAATTCGGCCTAATATGACTTTTTTATTAAAAATTGATCCAGAAGCTCAGTATCAAAACATGGTGACAGTTGTAGATATTGTTCAAAAATTAGATGTCGATAATTTTTCTTTTAGCATGAGCAAGGAGCCTTGATGAAAATAGCAAGACGAACCAGACGACAATCTATGATACCCATCAATTCTATGTCAGATATTGCTTTTTTGCTGCTGATTTTTATCATGCTCATAGCTTTAATCAATTATCGTAAAGAGGTCAAAATAGAATACCCCGAAGCTCAGTATCAGGAAGTCACTCAAGCAGATAAAAATTTTGAAATCTGGATTGATGTTTATGGAAACATCTATTTTGATGGCAGCATTGTAGATTTAAAAACTATTGAAAATCTCATTGTTGATGCAATTTCAGAAGATCCATCCATACGGATTCATATACTTGCGGATAAAAGTACTCCCTATAAAAATGTTAGCGGAGTCCTGGAAATACTAAAATTATTACAACATAGAGTGGTATCATTTGTGGTTAAGGATAATAGTCAATGAGTCAGAAAAATCAACCCAGCACAAAATTTCAAGTTTTTATACAAAGAAATGGAATCCGATTAATAATTTTATCCATTACTATCCTCATTCACATTATTTTATTGTTGGTAATTACCATCAGTACAAGCAAAAAACAAGAGAGAGAAGATAATACTATCTTTAAAATGGTGGATGTAAAAGAATTTGTCCCTCCTGTTGAAAAAGAACCGCCCAAAGAAGACGTGGTAGAAATAGCCAAACAGGATGATATTGCTGAAGATATAATTGAAACAGATAAAGAAATCTTAGAACTAGATATCGAATACCTGCCTCAGCATAAAATCTCTGAATTACCTGCTTTTCCTATCAAAACAATTTACTCTAACCTGGAATACCCCCCTTTAGCGAGAAAACAGGGCATTGAAGGGATTGTTTATTTAGAACTATACATTGATAATAAAGGAAACATCCAAAAAATTGAAATTTTGAAAGATCCTGGCTTTGGATTTAGTGATGCTGCTATCAGAGCATTTGATAATATCCGTTGTTCTCCGGCAAAAGCAAATGGTATACCAGTAGCAGTCAAAATCAGACAACCGATAAAATTTCGGCTTAAATAAAGATTCACAAAAAATTTGTATTATAGTTTTAATTAGGAGGGCTTTTAAATATTTTAATCTGGTCGTTTCAATTTAATGATGCGAGAATATCGATCCTCTTGAATCAAAATTTCCCGATTAAATTGTTGTTTGGTTTGAGGACAAATAATATCTAAATTTATTTTTTTATATTCCGGTACCCGTATATCATTATCCATGTTATTGGGTAAAATCTCTCTAAAAACACTCACTTTTAAGTGATGATTTTTACCACAATGAGGACAGTCTTTAATATGAAAATCTTCAATTTTGGATTGAATCATTTAAATCTCCAGAATCTTTTTTATACATTAAATCGGAAATGAACGACATCTCCTTCCTGCATAATATAGTCTTTGCCTTCAACCCGTACTTTACCACTCTCTCGAGCACTGTTTAGAGAACCAAAATGGATTAAATCATCATAATTCACCACTTCTGCCCGAATAAAACCTTTTTCAAAATCAGTATGGATTTTTCCTGCAGCCTGAGGAGCTTTGGTACCCACTTTAATTGTCCAGCCTCGGACTTCGGGTTTACCTGCTGTTAAAAAACTAAAAAGCTTTAACAATTTATAAGAAGCCTTAATTAAACGGTCTAATCCGGATTCTGTGAATCCTAATTCTTGCAAAAACATTTGTCTCTCATCTTCTTCTAATTGAGCAATTTCCTGCTCCACTTTAGCAGAAATAACAACAACTTCTGCACCTTCTGTATCAGCTATTTTTTTTACTTGTTGAATAAAAGGATTGGCCGATAAATCCTGATTAATGTCATTTTCAGCAACATTGGCAGCATAGATAATAGGCTTACTGGATAATAAACAGAACTCTTTAATGAAAAGTTTTGTTTCATCATCCTCAGAAAATGTTCTGGCAGGGTTCCCTTCTGAGAGATGGGCTTGTATTTTTTCCATGAGCTGTAACTGATCTTTTAATTTTTTATCTTTACTGGCTTTCATAGAATTTTTCTGTTTTTCAATCCGCCGCTCCATGGCTTCGATATCAGAAAGGATAAGCTCGGTCTCAATGGTTTCAATATCCCGGGCAGGATCAACAGTTCCATCCACATGGATGACATCTTTTTCTTCAAAACAACGTACCACATGAACTATTGCTTCCACCTCTCTAATGTGGGAAAGAAATTTATTCCCTAAGCCTTCCCCTTTACTAGCCCCTTTTACCAGTCCTGCAATATCAACAAAATCAACAAAGGCAGGGACGATTTTTTCTGTTTCATATAATTTTGCTAAAACCGGTAATCTCTCATCCGGAACAGCAACCGTTCCTACATTGGGTTCAATGGTACAAAAAGGATAATTTTCAGCTTGTGCTCCAGCTTTGGTAAGAGCATTAAAAAGGGTACTTTTGCCTACATTAGGCAATCCCATTATTCCTAACTTCATATTCTATCTTTCCTGATTAGTCTTAGTATTATTTCAAGTATTCAAAAGAAAAACTGGATTATATGAATAAAACAGACACCATAGATAAAGGTTATTTCATTCCAGAACCAGAATTATTTGTTTGTTATGTATAAAGTGAAGTGCATTATACAAAAAAAAGTTAATTTTGTATAGATTTCCTTTACTAATATTCTCCAGTGATTAAAAATTTATTTTTTCCAGATTTCGAACTGATTTATATTGACTTCGATTATAGAAAATCCTATTATTTGGCTACATAATTTGAGGAGTGAAAATGATCTGCTAAGGATTGCTATTTGATAAAAAAAATCGCCATTTGATTATATATTTATTAGTATTATTTATTTTTATTTCCTGTAAAAAAACCTATATTATTCCAGCTACTAAAGATGCTGCTGTTTTTTCAAATTTTCCTCATGCCAACTGTAACGGCAAGAGAGAAGTTGCCCCAGGGATTGGTTATGGAGTACTCCGTTATCATGAGTTGAAACCGATTACCTACCCTGTGGCTTTTTTACAAAGTGGAAATCCCTACTCTTTTAAAGATGCATTTCTCATTGGAGGATTTGATCTATCACAAATTCCAGGGAAAATTAAGAGTGCACATTTAAAATTATATGTCCATTATGTATCTGATCATCGAGAACGAATTATGGTATTTGTCCGGCCGCTTTTAAAAAAATGGGATGATAACCAAGTCACCTATCTGGATGTTTATCAGTCAAAGGAAACTGGAGAAATCAATAAAAATTTTGCCCAATCCAATGAACAACTCTGTAAACTGGTTTACTTTAACTTAAAAGCAACAAAAAAAAA
>JAKSBL010000308.1 GCA_022361115.1 Spirochaetota bacterium
AACCCAGCTACCCCATTTTTGTAATACTTTTTTAATAAAGGAAAAATGATGAATTTGATCTGTTTGACGATCCCCTATCACCACTTCAGCTTTACCTGCTAAAATAGGATTTATAAGTTTCTTAATATCAGCACCTTGATATTGATTATCCCCGTCAGTATTTACTATGATATCAGCCCCCAACTTCAAACAGGCATCAATACCTGCCATAAATCCTTTAGCCAGCCCTCTGTTATTGGGAAAGTTAACAATATGATGAATTCCAAGTTTTCTTGCAACTTCAATGGTTTGATCCTGGCTTCCGTCATTAATGATTAAATATTCGATTTTATCTACTCCTTCAATTTCTTTCGGCAGGTCACGATAAGTTATAGGCAAAGTTTGCTCTTCATTATAACAAGGAATTTGAATAATCAATTTCATATAAATTCAACCTTAAGCTAATATTTTTTCTGTTTCACAATTTATAGCATTTTTGGTTTTTATTTACCAGAAAATAGCTGTATTATATAATTTAAAAATTTATTTTAGCAAATACACTAACAGAGTAACAAAAAATTTTGTATAATGTAATATCATTTTTTTTGTAATTATCATATGGAATATATTGCTGATTTTCATATACACTCCCATTTTTCTCGTGCTACTAGTAAACAATTAACTCCAGAATATCTGGATTACTGGGCAAAAATAAAAGGGATTACCCTTATTGGAACAGGAGATTTTACTCATCCCGGCTGGCTAGCAGAATTAAAAGAAAAGTTAGAACCTGCAGAAAATGGCCTTTTCAGATTAAAAAAAGATTATCAAATAAAAACAACAAATTTGATTCCTCAAAATCAGTCTGTACGATTTTTATTAACAGCTGAAATCAGTAATATTTATAAAAAAAATGAAAAGGTTCGCAAAATCCACAATGTCATTTTTGCACCTGATTTTGAAACAGTTGAAAATATTCAACATAAACTCCAGCAAAATCAGTTTAATATTACATCTGATGGCCGTCCCATACTAGGATTAGATGCCAGAAATTTATTAGAATTATTACTTGAGATCAATGAACAAATTTATTTTGTTCCTGCCCATATTTGGACCCCTTGGTTTTCCATGCTGGGCGAAAAATCCGGTTTTAACAGTATTGAAGAATGTTTTGAAGATCTTTCCAGTCATATTCATACCATAGAAACAGGTCTTTCCTCTGATCCACCCATGAACTGGTTATGCAGTCAATTAGATAAGGTTACTCTCATCTCCAATTCAGATGCTCACTCACCAGACAAACTGGGCCGGAATGCCAATATGTTTTCAACAGAGCTTTCCTATCCAGCAGTTATTTCAGCTTTAAAAGCGGGAAACTCTGATGAATTTTTAGGAACCATTGAATTATTCCCCCAAGAAGGAAAATATCACTATGATGGTCATAGAAAATGCGGAATTTGCTGGGATCCTTTGCAAACTTTAAAAAATAACCAAATTTGTCCGATTTGTGGAAAAAAGGTTGTCATCGGAGTATTAAACAGAGTAATGGAAATAGCAGACCGCTCAGATCCTCTAGAAAGACCAAATCGCATCCCTTTTCAATATATTATTCCACTAAAAGAAATTTTAGCAGAAATTTATGGAGTAGGAGAAAAAAGCAAGAAAGTCGCGGCCCACTATGAATCCTTAATTGCCGGCTTAGGAAGCGAGTTAGATATTTTATTAAATAAATCTCTAGAGCAAATCCAGCAATTAGGCGGAGAGCAACTCAGTACTGCAGTTAGGAGAATGCGCAACAAGCAGGTTATTCTTCAACCTGGATATGATGGTGAGTATGGACGAATCACGCTTTTCAAAGAAAATGAAGACAAAAATAACCAGTATCAGGACTCTCTTTTTTCTGATCTCATCGAGCAGCCAGTAGATAATCCAGAATCTCTGCCTTTATTTCATTTCAATTTAGCAGAGTATCGTTTACTAAAAGCAGAAAATAATGAAAAACAGCAGGATCAGGATCGAAATGAACAAAAAAATCACTCAACAGAACTCAATGAAGAACAAACAAAAGCAGTTCAATATATTGATGGTCCGAGTTTAATTTTGGCAGGGCCGGGAACAGGAAAAACCCGCACATTAGTCGATAAAGTTTTCTATTTAATAAAAGAAAAAGAGGTACCAGCAGAAAAAATACTAGCTGTTACTTTTACCAATAAAGCCAGTCTGGAAATGGAGGAACGGGTAAAAAAATATCTCAATTTAGAACAACTTCCCTCTATTCATACCTTCCACAGTTTAGGTTATCAAATCCTTAAAAAAGAATGGAAAAAAATAAACCGTAGGGAAAACTGGTCAATCATAAATGAAAATCAAAGAATTGACCAGCTAAAAGACTTAAATTTAAGTAAAAAATGGCTCACCATTGCTCTGCAGGGAATTTGTAAAGTAAAACAATACATTAAAACAGCCCAAGATTTAGCAGATGAAAAAGCTCGTGTTATTTTTCAATATTACCAAAAACAGCTACAAAAAATAAATGCCTTTGATCTGGATGACTTACTCTACCAAACCATTACCCTGCTAAAAGAAAATGCTGATCTCCTTCAATATTATCAGGAAAAATTTCAATGGATTTTAGTCGATGAATACCAGGATATTAACTATGCTCAATATCAATTGATAAAACTCTTATCCAAAAAAGAAAATCACAGGTTATGTGTAATTGGAGACCCCAATCAAGCAATTTATAGTTTCAGAGGATCAGATATCCGTTTTATCAATCAATTTATTACTGATTATCCTGGAGCTAAGATTTTCCAATTGAAAACCAGTTACCGCTGTACAAACAAAATTTTATCAGCTAGCAGCAACATCTTAAACCTGCAAAAAGATCAAATTTTATCCGGACTGGAAGAGGGGGTTAAAATCAAAATTATCCCCTGTCAAACAGATAAGAGTGAAGCTGAATATATTGCCCGCCAAATTGAAAAATTAGTAGGCGGGATGAGTTTTTTCACTTTTGATAGTAATATCTCCAGCGGACATGATACGGTTCAACTCACCAGCCTCAATCAATGTGCTATTCTCTGCAGGCTGAAAAATCAAATGAGTACAATAAAAAAAGCTTTAATTGATCATCATATTCCCTGTCAGATTATTGGGGATACTTCAATTTTTCAAAATGAACCAGCACTTTCAGTTATTAACACCCTTCAACTTTACACAAATCCAGAAAACCCACTCCTTCTTCAGTATTTTCATACCAACAATAATTATCCTGTTGCTAAAGAGTTGCTTGAATCTTTTAAAAACAATGTTGATTTAACAGCAATGATTAAAGAATCCTTTAACCAATTCAATAACAATCCTTCTCAAAATGATCAGGTTGTTTGTGAAAGTTTGCTGTATTTAGCAAATCATTGTAATAATGATTTGAATCGATTTATTCAATATACAGATTTAGCCTCAGGAGTAGATACACCTGATACTCAATCAGAAAAAATCAAAATCATGACAATACATGCAGCAAAAGGTCTGGAATTTGATTGTGTATTTGTTGCTGGTTGTGAAGAAGGATTATTACCATATACTCTTTTTGACAAAGAGCAAAATAAAAGGGCAGAAGAAAAAAGGCTTTTATATGTTGCCATGACCAGAGCAAAAAATGAACTTTATTTAACCCATGCCCAAAAAAGAACTCTTTTCAATCGAACATTGCATTTAAACCGATCCACTTTTCTAGATCAGATTGAAAAAGATTTAAAAGAAGAACAAGCCAAACAAGAACTCAAAAAAAACGATCAACCTTTATTATTTTAATTTTTTACATAGACAATATGCAAAACTCTTTATAATCCTGGGCACAAGGATTATTATGAGTAACCCATATTTTTAACTCATTGGGATCAGCAATGAAAGATCCTATGGTAACTCCTCCCATTGGTGATTTGCTGTGCTGACAAATACTTTTACCTTTTGTATCCCCTTCACCATGATCTTTTGCTATTTCCATCATAATATTTTTGTCAATAATGCCATTGTGCTTCTTTAATAACTGTTCCATCCTTACAGTTCTTGGAATAGCATTAACTGTCATCCAAGGGTTAACATCAAAAGTACTTTCATACTTTTTTATTTTCTCCAATGAAGGCCTCATACAACAGCCATCTGCTCCATTTACTATTATTTTTGAATCATATTGACAAGCTGCAATCTCAACTCTGGCAGCCTCTTTTTTATCAGCAAAAAAGATAGCTGATGGAGCTGAAGAAAAAGATATTCTATCAATTTCTTTTAAAGCTTCTTTTAGATTTGCACATTCGGCAAACAATTTTGCTACTATTAGATAAGCCGGGACACCAAAAACTCGTTTTTCCAAGTGCTTTGCCAGAAGTGACATATAAGCAATGGATAGTCCTTTTTCATTTATTCCATGATGGGGTGCAATAATTCCAGCAAGGGCAGTTCCCATATATATAAAATTACTTGCAGATTCTTTATATAGGATTATTTGAGCCTTCTGATTGGGTTTAAAAGCATCGGTATTCATTCCAATCCAGGTTTTACCATCTTTAGTTGCATTTCCACTAGCAATCCAGGCGGAACACCCTTCAACAACTTCTGGAAAGATATTGAGATAAAGGATATCATTATAATCAACTTTTGCTCCTGCTGCAATGCCCTTCATTTCTTCAAGTGAATCCGGATAAAAATCCTGAATTTTCTTTTCATAATTTTTTGCTATTGAATGTAGTTTTTCTGTTTTTCTTTTATATGTAAAAAAAGTTTTTAGCAGTGGGATTATCTTAGGAAATCCTTCTCTATAACCTGTTGACAAGGCAAATCCTCCCACTAAATGAAAGGTGGAAATTGCCTCTTCAATCTCTTTTTTGCACTCGGTTCCATATTGAATCCCTCTTTCATAGGGATCACCTTTAATTTTAATAATTTTCATGCAACCTCCTAATTAAATTCTTTTTTCTTATAATTTTTTGACCTTTTCAATAATTTTATCTATACTGGTCCCTTCCCATTTATGATTAGATAAAATTCCATCAATAAATACTCTGGCATGGCATTCAGCTTGATTCCAAAAATTATCTTTATTTTTTTCCTGAAAGATGGCAAAATATTGAAGCATATACATTCTTGCAAATTGTTCTACTGTGATATCCAATCGTAATTGGCTTAAGTCTTCTGCAAAAATGGTTTTTATATAATCAGAAGTTTGATCAAGAAATATCTCGAAGTTGATACTCTCTGAAAAATAATTAGAATTTTGCAAAATGATTTCTTTTAAAATTTTTCTTTGGTTAAGATATATAAGACCGCCAATAAAATCTTCAAACAATCGTGTTCGCAAATCCTTTTCACCAGCTATATATTTATTAATCATCTCAGGCATTTCAGTTTGATAATAATTCTGTACAATTTGTCGATATAGATCATCTTTGTTTTTAAAATAGAGATAAAATGTCCCTTTTGCCACTCTAGCAGACTGGACAATTTCATCAATTGTTACCTTTTGATAACCATATCTTTCAAAAAGCCCTTCTGCTGCATTTTTAATTAAATTTTTTTTCATTAATTATCCATAATGACTATTTATACTTATTTAGTCATATTATACATTAATAAATAAAAAAGTCAAGTAGATTGCTTACAAAAAAAAGCGGTAATATAAAACAACTAAAATGTAATTGAAATACATATACCTTTTCCCTGTCATATATTAGGTTAAAAATTGCAAATCCTACTCCAATCCACCCTGTAAATAGACAGATCAAACTCACAACAGATTTTGAAGGTTTTAGGATATTATTAAGCTAATGAATAATAGCGGGATAAAATTATGCTTTAGAGATTTTAAATCGCAAAAGTATAATAAAAAATCTTCAATCAGCCTCTTTATTACTTGACTTTTTTTTAGCAACAATTTAAGTTTGAAATAAATTAATTTAAAGAAGGAACTATAATGAAAAAGAAAATTATTACTATAGCGATCTTGCTAACTATCGCAATTTATATGATAAGTGCTCAGTCAGTAAAATTGAAAACAAAACAACTAGAAATTGGAGATACAAGAACGACTCATAATAAGTTGTTTATGGAACTGAATATGGCTGTCTCTATTGGCGACCAGGAAATCCAAGAGTTCAGTATGAACAACAGTGAAAATAAAGTGAGTACTGCAGTGATAAAAAAAGTTGAAGTAGATAAAATTGCGGAACTTTCTGTTGAGTACCAAGAGTACCTGATAAATAATAATAAAAATGGAGAATCAACCGATTCTATTGCGCCAGTTTCAGGAAAAAAATATATTATTCTTTATGATGAAGATATAATTGTAACATATGAAGACGGAACCAAACCGCCTCAAGATGAAATAGATCTTGTTCTTAATGATTATGAAGAGCAAAATGATAATGAATT
>JAKSBL010000501.1 GCA_022361115.1 Spirochaetota bacterium
TTCTCATATTGTAATTTTTTGCTTTAAGGAATCGTTTTGACTAGAAGATCAACAACCAGCAAGAGTATTGGAAAATATCAGATCCTTTCTAAAATTGGACAGGGAGGAATGGGTGCCATTTATAAAGCCAAGCATCCAACATTAAAAAGAACAGTTATCCTCAAACAACTTACGATAAAAGGTGATCCTAGTTATCGGGAACGTTTTAAAAGAGAAGCCCAAATCATGTTGGATTTACAGCATCCTAATATTGTCAGAGTTTTTGATCATTTTAAAGAGGGTGCATCCTACTTTATTGTCATGGAATATATTGATGGTGTTTCATTAGATGATTTAATCAAAAACAAGGGTTATTTACCAAATGAGATTGCAGGATTAATATTTTATCAAATCTGTCTCGGCTTAAGCTATGCTCACAAAAAAGGAGTGATTCACCGGGATATAAAACCTGCTAATATCCTTATCTCTAAAAAAGGGGAAGTAAAAATCACTGATTTTGGTATCGCCACCTCAACCATCCACAAGCAAGATGGATTAACCAAAAAAGGGATGATTTTAGGTTCACCAGCCTATATGGCACCTGAACAAATTAAAGATACTAAAAATGTCGATCAACAGGCAGATATTTACTCCATGGGGGTAATGCTTTACTATATGGTAACTGGGAAATTGCCCTATCCTTTACAAATTACAGCAAAAACCATTGGCATGATGGTAAATGAACAGTACACTGCTCCTCAAAAAATTAACCCATACCTCAGTATCCCTATTAAAAAAATGATCCGGAAGAGTATGCGAAGTCGCAGAAAAAAAAGGATTACCGATCTTGATAAAGTAAAAAATATTTTAAGACCGATTATTCATCATTATCAATCACAAAACTATCTGGAAAAAGTCTTAAAAGATTACATCTTTCTCAATCATCATACGTATAAAAATAATCCTGCTCCTGGTAAAAAGAAAATTATCAGAAAAAACAGATTGCAAAATAAGAAGCTAAAATTAATAGCAGCTGGCATTACCTTACTGGTATTACTCATTATTGTTAGTTCTTATTTTGTGATTCAGATTTTTCCTAAAAAATACGGAAATCTATCCCTGCAAATTGAAACTTATCCAGGGATTACGAAAAGAGATATAAAGATAAGTCTATTAAAAGATGAGCAGAAAGTTTTTTTCCTAAAATCATTAAAAGCAAATACTTCCAATAAACAGAAAACCCAATTTCAATTAAGCAGCATTTTTCTAAAAAGTGGATTTTACTCCTTAGCTATCAATATTGGAAATCAAAAAAAAGTGGAACATTTTTATCTCCCTTGTATGGACCACCAAAAAAAAATAAATCCTGAGAAAAAAGCTAAAAATAAACTTACTTATTACTTCCAACAACCTGTTTTACCTGTAAATTTCAACTTTGTGATCAAGGATACCGAAACCGTAAGACAATTAAAGGGAATCAATGTAAAAGTGTGGCGATCCAATAAATGGATTAGCTGGAAAACATACTTGCGTCATTATCATAAAGAATTAAGAAGTGGCCGTTATTATACTTTTTATTTTTCCAAAAAACACTATATTAGTGAAAAAAAAACCATTTATGTAGCTCCTCTGCAAACTAAAGTTTCTGTTCAGGCAGTTATGACTCCCAATCCAGGAACTCTCAAGCTCAATCTGGATAAAGACCAATATACATTTCTACTCAACAACAGTAAATATTATTTAACCGGAGGAACGAACAAGCAATACCTCTCACTAAATCATTCTCTCCTAAAAAAGTTTTTCTCAAATTTAATGAAAAAAGATAATCGAATAAAAAAAATCAGCCTATCACCTGGAACTTATCAATTAGAGATAAGAAAAGGCAACGTCAAAACAATAAACAAAAAAATTACTATTTATCCGGGGAATCATTTATCTCTGACTATTAGATGGGATAAAAAATCAAAACAAATCAGCATAAGGTAGTCAACTATATAAGGTAAAAGAAAAATAAATTTACATGAAAATTAGGAGGAATAAATGTCAAAAAGCTTAAAAATCTTGTTCTTTTGTATTATTGGATTATTATCCGGATTGGCAGTTTGGCCAGTGATAGAATGGATCTTATTGAAACAAGTATGGTTTCAATCCTATCTGATCTTAGATATGGTTATTGGTGCAGCAGCAGGTTGTATCATGGGAATTTTTTTCGGAGGGAGCGAAGGTCTCATCCTGAATAATCGCAAAAAAATGCTCACTGGTCTGGCAACAGGTGCTGTAACAGGTACTATTGGTGGTGTAATTGGTTTCTTAGCGGCTCAAAAACTTCTACTGGCTTTAGGAAACTATTTTATCCATTCCGTTGTAGAATACCAGCAAGTAGCTATTCCAGCTTCCCGCATTGTTTCCTGGCTGATTCTGGGCATTTTTATTGCCATTAGCGAAGGCATCCGGGCATTATCCCTGAAAAAAGTCATTATTGGCATTTTAGGAGGTTTATGTGGAGGATTAGCCGGAGGATTTATCATGGAAATGATAAATAAAAATTTTTCTTCTATCATGTTTAGTCGTTTAACTGGTTTATGCCTTTTTGGTTTTATGATCAGCTTTTTTTATAGCTTAATAGAAAATCGTTTAGCTTTTGGCAGCTTACGCTTGTTGAATGGCAAATTTAAAGGAAAAGAATTTGTATTGAATCAAAGAAAGATCAGATTAGGAGCTCATAAGAACAATGATATTTCAATACCTGATTATACAGAGATAGCAAAACGTCATGCAGAGTTACGCTACAAAGGGGGTAAAGTGATTCTTAAAGCTTTATCAGAAAAACCGGTGCGCATTAATGATGAAAATATCGACGAATATAACATTCAGAAAAATGATGTAATACAACTGGGAAATGCCAAATTTCTCTATCAAAATTAATCCTATTATCACTAAGTAAGATGAGTAAATCAACTCAGCAATTATTGATTACTAAAAAAACAGGAGGAACTAAAATGAAAATTTTTAAATTATTCAGCATATTGATTGTTTTGTTATTGATAAATAATTTGTTTAGTACAAATTTAAGAATTACCCAGATTGACAATAGTGATCTGTTGTTTAATCAAAGAATAAAAGTTTATGTTAGTGTTACTGATCATCAGGGAGAACCAATAAAAGGCCTGGATGCCCGCTATTTTCAGATTGCCGAATCATCAGATTTATTAAATTTTACCACTATTACTGATAAAATCACAGTCGATTCAGCTGATAGAAAACCAGATCCAATTACCTTCCTGTTATTGTTAGATAATTCAGGCAGCATGTATTACAATGAGGCTGGTTATCCGACTCAAAACAAAGCTGATATGCGTATTACCAGAGCAAAAAAAGCCCTTTCGAATTTTTTACAGACCCTTAATACCGAACGTGATCAGATTGGTTTAGCTGTGTACCATTCTAATTATACTCTATTTCAAGAACCGGTAAATGATCCACAATTAATAGAAGAAAAACTCGAGCAAATCACCAAACCACAAGGAGATGAAGGATGGACCGAAATTTATGCCAGTTTATCTGAAGCAACAGCAGATTTTCAAACCTTAAAAGGGCGAAAAGTAATCATTCTCCTATCTGACGGTAAAAACCTGCCCTTTTACCAGCAAACCGGTAAAATTCATCCTGTATATGGAGATAAGATATTTGAATATACCGAACCCATCAATCAATGTCAAACGGAAGGCATATCGGTTTTTTCTGTGTTTTACGGAAGCAAGCTCAATCAACCAGATATTCATTTGGATGAAATTGCTTCACAAACTGGTGGCACCACTTTTAAAGCCAGTACCTCAATGGAACTTTCCAAAATTTATGAAAAAATCAGCCGGCAAATAAAAAATGAATATCTTATTACCTATCCTGCTACAATGTTACCCGGAGAATATAAGTGGACCAGCATCAAAATGATCAAACAGGGAAAAACCTGGACCCATACCAGATCCTATTTTAATAGTAATTTATTTGGCCATCCTATAACTCAATTTTCTATTTGGTATCTCTTTTTAATCCCTCTGGCATTGTTTTTATTTGTAATATTATCATTCATTAAATTTAAAAATAGACAGTATAAACCAACTTTAGAATTTTTAACTCCTGGAAATAGCACAACCAGAATGATCACCCTAAATAAAAAGGAAACTTTAATTGGAGACAAGCAAAATGCAGATATCACTTTGCTTAATTCAGATTTTAATAATTTGGGAGCAACCGTGAAGTATAATGAATCCACCCAGACTTTCCAGATTCAAGGGGATAAGCATCTAACTGTAAACAATAAGAAGGTAAAAACAAAAGTACTGGAACCTGGAGATTTACTGACAATCGGTGATACCAAGCTGATTTTTGATCATCAAAAAAAGGCAATATAATCAATAAAAAAGGGTGATTAAAAATTTTCTCACAAAAAGCACAGACATGGAAATGTTTTTAGCATTCCCTGGTCTGTGCCTTGGTAAGTTTTTTTTACTGCTTTATGTTCTCAACAATCAATTACACCTCTTTAGTGATTAACTGTTGTCCGCCCTGTTCAATAGCAGCTAATAATTTATTCTCACTGAATTCAATAAATTTTACCATATCAGAAGTACTATGATCTTTAAAACTCAATCCACAGGAAAGAGAGATTGCAATATTGCCTTCTTTATTGGATAAAAAGTAGTTATTGTTCTCATCATTGTGAATAAATTGACGAATATTTTCCTTTAGCTGATCAGCTGATTGTTTTGTACCATAAAATCCGTAATAATATGGAAAAATCTGAAATACTGTATCATTTGTACATAACTTCTTAATAGCCTGATATATTTTTTGATCCAATTTTTGTCTGGTTTCAGGTTTTTGTTCAATCATCAAACGTTCTTTATTGTCCACTCGTAGTAATCCCAAATAAAAATAATCAGAATCAGTCATTTTTTCATCAATATGATATTTAATCTTTTTATTATGATTCGCGTTTACAAAAAAATAGCGGGCATCTTCAGAAAAAAGAAATTTTAAGAAATATAAAATATCTGCAATATAGAAAGATTGCTCTTTTTGCCATTCAAAAACAAAATAACCAAAAATTTGATTTTGCTGATAAGGGTACAATGGAATGTGAAATTTCCCTCTTTTTGAACCATCTACTGGGATATGTATTTTACTTTCATCCAAATGTTCTTTAGTACGATTTTCAATAAAATAGTCTTTCTGACTAATATAGACACCAGGTTTTTCCCAGTGAAAATAAGCGGATGCAATTTCCAGGCCTCGATTGATGTATTGTTCTGGTGTAATGCTGAAACGGAGGAGGTCATAAATTTCAGCAAAAGGAAAATACTCCTGAAAAGAAGGAGAGATTTTAAAATTTCTCTGCCAGAGAATCTGATATTCTTGTAACAGTTTTTTGATTTCCTTTTGCGGCAATGGCGCTACTTCAGTGGATAAACCGGCAGGAGCAGTAATTTCTTGATCGGTTTCTTCTTTTGCCTGCAATTGTTCTTCGTGAAAAGAATCAAAATCATATTCAGCAGTATCTTCCTCTTCATCATACTGAATATCCTCTAAATCTAACAAGTCTGACTCTTCATTTTGATTAAAATCAAAATTATTCAGTGCTTCATCATCGAGCTCCAGATTTTCCAGATCAAATTCTTCTTCTTTTTCAGCAGTGTATTTTTGAGCCTCTGGTTTTAAAACAATTTTTTCAGAATAATTAAAAGCTTCCGGTTGAGTTTCAACATCTAAATAACTTTCTTTATCACTGATTAAATGAATCACTAAAAATGTAACAATCGCATATATGATTAAGAAAAGAATGATCAAAAATACCACATTCGTAATGTAGTATTCTGGTTCGTATTTATTCACCCAAACTCTGAACTGATAAGTATTGACTTTTCTGTTGATCCAGCGAGCTGTCCAGGTTAAATGATCAGGAATAATAAAAGAGTTTTTAAATAACTCACTATTTGGTTGAAATACCTGATTATCATAAATAATTGGTACCCATTGGTTGGATTTTTTTTCCTGCCAGATTACAAAAAATTTATTTTTTGGTAATTGGTCGATAAAATGATCATTCAACTGATTATTATTCAAAGCTCTGGAAATCTTTCCCAGAATCACTTCTATTTCCTGATCTTGATTTTCCGGAATCTTTTTGACTGAGCCAATAAAAACTATTGTAAAAACTGCCCAGATTATCAGACTAAGAATGATTAGAATAACACTTTTTTTCCCCATTTTATTCTCCGGAACCACCAAACACATCTTTTAAAGAAAGGAGAGAGGTTTTGTTTTTTAATTCATTGAGTTTACGCATTTTTGCTGGCAGCCAGCGGGTATTATAATCATTTGCCAGCTGAAAAATATCATCATCCTGGTAGTTTTCAGGAATCTTAACTGCCAGAGTATAATCCCGCTGTTCAAATCCATTTCTCATTACAAATATTGGATCAGTAACAGTTTGAGCAAAATGCCGGGTATAAATTATGACAATCATGAATAAGACCACCAGTATAAGAAAAAAGTTGGATAGATTTTCTAAAGCACTCATTTTTACTAAATTTTCCCTGGAATAATAGATCAAAATTCCAGAATTTGCCAGACTTCGATCTACTACTGCACCTTCTTCTATATCGCTCATCAGTTTTTCAATATCTTTTTCACTAAATTGTTTTTTCAAGTAAATTTTTTCTCCACCATATTTTATCATCAGGATGTTTTCCTGTACGGCAGCATTGGCATAAACAGCAGATAAAAACTGATCTTTTTCCAGTACATTATTCATTTCATTAATGGCCAATGTCAGGCTTTTTTCATGATTTTCAATAGTATGAGTGGAGGATGAAACAAGATTTAACCTTTGCAAGGTGGCTGTAACAAACATAAATAAAATGATTGTGAGCACAACAATAGTAGAAATTACAGAAATATGACGCTGAGCCATCACTGATTCCACATTTTTGATTTTTCCAAATATCTTTAACACCCTTAACAATCGTAATATCCGTGTCACTCTGATTGCTTTGATCAATTTAATTAAACCAATGAGAAAAAATGCTTCATTCCCTATATTAAAATTAATCTGAAAAACCGTTTGTACAAAATAAGGACCGGAAACTAATAAAAGAAGGGGAACCGAAGCAATTAAATCAATCCACCCATTTTTTTGAACAAAATAGTTTTTGGCTCTGCCTTTACCAGCAGCATTAAATAAACGGATAAAAAATTCAATAGTAAAAAATAAATCAAAAAATAGGGCAGCAAGTTTAATAGCTTTAATAAGCGTAGGAGAAAATCCTGCAACTATTGAATAATCTTCTAAAAATGTTTGAACGAGAACCAGTAAAATGACAACCAGAACTAGGTTTTCCAAAGCTCTGACTAGTTTTGATGATTGCTTTTCCATATAAAATATCTCCTACCAGTAATTTTCTGCTGAAATACGGTATAATTCATCTAACACATTATTATCAAATCCATAAAACTTATAATTGCGTCGCTGAATCTGAAAAAAACTTTTGCCAAAAGTTTCTGCCCCTTTATCAATTTTAATATTGGCTTTATAGTGTTTCCCAAAAGCATAAAATATTTTAGCCAGCCGGGATGTTGCAGGTAAAAAGGGATCATCTTGAAAATTAAAATGCATTTTCAGGCTTTTATCCATAAAGTTACGGGGAAAAAGAGGAACAACTTGATCATATATGTCCAGTATTTTCTTGTAATGAGATATTTGAGCCTGTAAATTGGAAAATTTCATTTCTCCCAATGATGCCATTTTATGCTGCAGATTAGCAGCATCAACATCATTTCTAATAAATCCCAACACACCAAACAGCATATCAACTTTAATAAAATCGGCAATGTGCTCTGGAGAAAGCTTTAACCCCTCTACTCTTTCAATTTCACGGGCAGTATATGATTTTTTTTCATAAATTTGTTGCGCATACTTATCAATGATACTATGGGTAATGATTTTAAAAACCGGATCTATTGTTCTCCGAATATCAAATCTTTCCAGTATGATTTTT
This sequence comes from Spirochaetota bacterium, assembly GCA_022361115.1. Classification (GTDB taxonomy): domain Bacteria; phylum Spirochaetota; class GWE2-31-10; order GWE2-31-10; family GWE2-31-10; genus JAKSBL01. Next base: position 8,037 of record JAKSBL010000501.1, read on the forward strand.
AAATAATTCAGCATATCTTCTCTGAATTTAATCGTCTCAATCTGACGATTCAGTATATTATTCATAAACTGGAAATTAATATATTTAAAGACAATTTTCTCAATTGTTTTATCCAGCTGTCGATTGATTTCCTCAGCTAAACAAGTAAAAAAAAGGTTATAAATAATCTCCCATTTTAAATTAGGAAAAAATTCTCCGCTGCTAAAAGTTGTTTGCAAAGCATTATAGTTTTGCATAAAAAAAAGGATAATATTTTCTTCAATATGAAGAGGAGTTTCATTAATAAAACAAGGATTTAACATTAACCTCTTAATAAAGGCAGTCATTTTTTGTTTGTCAACTTCTGAATACATCTTTTTTGCCTTTCTTTAAAATAATGCTATACTTTATACATACTATTGGTGTTATCTTATTTTATATTAAATTGAATTATTTGTTTATTCAAGACTAATGAAATACTTTTTTATATTTTTATTATCCCTGGGCTTATCCGGGATAGGTTTTAGTAACATACTTCTCTTAGATTTCAATCAGCAGTTAGCCATACCAGATATTAATCAAGCAGAAGCCGGTCAAGAGGAAGGTACAGCTGCCTTACCTGCTCAGATATTTAATTTTAATATCGGCAAAATAGAGGGCGACCTTAGTCTCTTTGGCTACTGGAAAATAATTTTAGGTTTTGGAACTGGTTTTCTTTTAAATCCAGAACTTGCCTGGATTGTTGATATCACTGGATTTACTGATGGGTTAAAATTTGAGCAGGAAAGGGTATTTTCCCTGGATTGGTATACTGATTCAGGGATATTTTTACACCTCTTTTTTAATGATAATATTGATGATTCAGAATTTGAGTTTCGTTATAATGTAAATCAGGTTATAAACTCTTTGTATATCAGCAATAAAATTGAGACCTATCCGATTAATCCTTACCGTAATCTAGAAAGCGGCCGAGCACAGGATATCAATATGGGACTCGATTGGGAACACCGTTTTTATAAAGGCCGTTTTGATATCCAGCTGGATTCTGTGAAACTGGTAAAGGATAGTTTTGAAGGAAAAAACAAATTTGTAGAACTCTCCCTGCTTTCGGCTAACTATCAAAGGGGAATCTATTACTATTTACCTGATGAGTCATTAGGCAGCTATGTCGAAGTCTATGTGAGTGACCCAAATGGTGTAACCTTTAGTGATATTGCTGAAAGTGTTGCGATAGACAGGAAATTTACTCAATTAACAGAACACACAGATTTTATTTTAAACCGCCAGCAAGGATATATTCAGTTTAAAGACAGTGTTTACCCGAAAACGGTTTTAATCTACTACACCACTCATTCCTCCGGTACTTCATTGTCTGTAGGTGATAGCGGCACAAATTTTGAAAATAGTGGTGCGAATCAAGACTATTTTGTAGCCCATAACAGCATTGACTATTTAATTTTGGCACATTACAGCCAACTGTCCCCTTTTGAAGAAAAAAACTCCTACCAAATCACTTCCACTGGCAGCAGTATCAAACAACTGACGACTGAGATTACCGACCGTTATAAAAACCGTTTGTCTGGTTATCAAACCTGGTATGATGAAAAAAGCGGCTGTATCCGGATTGTGAAAAACAGTACAAAAGGAAATATTTATCGTAAGTATCCTTTTTATGATGAAGTGGATCCTGCGGTTTTCTACCTGACTTCCTCAAACCCAAAAGAAAGCTTATCTCAAAATATTGTCGCCTGTTCCTTCATCCAGACCAATGATCAATTAAGCCTGACCCAGCTTCCTATTACTTCCACAATTGTTGTCTATTTAAATTCAGTAATTCTTTCTCCTGAATATTATTCATATGATTTTCTTTCTAATTCCATTGAACTGGATATAGAAATTTCTGATTATGATAATGTGTTGATTACCTACTTAGCTGAAGAAGAAGATAATTTTAACCTGACTTTTAGTTTAAAAAACGATTTTAAATTGAATGAATTTTTCATCATTGGAGACTCTATCTGGTATAAAATGCCGGTGGAACTCTGGAAAAGCAGTTACTATTTTGATATGCATAGTGCTGAATTGCTCTACAATGTACATCTAATCGGAGATTTTAAGAAGTTTACTACCAATCCTAAACAAGGTAAATTAGAGTTTAATCTAAATAGCGGTTTGTCCCTTTTTATCCCGGATTTAAAAGGATTAACTATTGTAGAAGATTTTGAATATGAATCAACAGGCTGCAGTCTGGATTTACATTATGAAAGCTGGTACCCTGTAGATATCAATCCCAATGTTGCAGCAGCTGATTATGGTAAGCTGTATTACCGAAATCTCCATAAAAACCAGATCTTAACCAATGATTTTGTCTCCATATATGACAGTATTCCCGATCCAGATCCCTATTCCAGTGGGTCTGTTATCGGGCCTTACAGTTCTAATGATGGATTTAAATATGGTTCGGATAACAAATTAGATCCAACCGAAAATTCGAGATCCCTCATTACAGAAATAGAGTTAGACGCAGATGAAGCTGTCAGTATTGCTATCCCTGTTTCCTGTTTAGTAGATGATGAGTCTGAAATAGACTTTACCCAATTTAAAGGCTTAACTGCCTTAGTGAATGGAATTGATTTGACCTCACCCATTCGTATGTACATAGATGGAGGAGAAATCTCTGAAAGATATGCTGACGGAAGCAGCACAGTACAAACTGAAACCTTTGATGAAGGGATTTCTTACTTGGTAGATGGATCCTATTATATGTATAAAGGCCAGGGAGACGGCAACAACAGTACTAATGACTTTGATGAAGATGGTATACTTAGTTCTGATAACACTGGTGCTATAACCGAATTCACTCATAATTCCATTTCGTATTATCAAATTACCAATAAGGATACAGATAACCTGACTTTAGAAAATTTTGAAATTGATCAGCCTGAAAACCTGGCCACTATCAGGGGTATTCGCCTTACTTTTTATAATAACAATGCTACAACAGTGACTGGTAAAATCATCATCAATCAACTCCGCCTAACAGAAACAAACTGGCAATATGACGATACCGGAACCAGCAGAGCAGAAGAAATTTTTCCTGCTGAAGATGACACCCTGCTTGACCATGTTTTTTCAGTTGAAAACAGTGATATTGATAAAAAGCTACATTTCCAGAGAATTAAAGAACGGACTTTGCGAGTTTCCTTAACACAGAATGATCCTTTTTATATTGAAAAATCCTTTATTAACCCGTTTAATCTCAAACTTTTCCAATACTTTTGTTTTTTTGTCTTACTAGAAAAAAAGACAGATCGTAAGCTCAAGATAACCTTAACGGATTCCTCGGGTAATCAGCTGGTTCAAAATTATTCTTTGTCAGATCTTTCCAAAAAAGATTGGCATGAAATTCGTCTGGATATAAAGAAATTTAGTGGTTACTCTGGCAGCACCCTGCAGATCAATCATTTACGCATTGATTTTGAAAATGAAAGCTCCGACACTGAAGATAACACCATTTTTATTGATGAATTCTATCTTGATAAAAACAATCCCCTGGTGGGATTTCATGCTCAAAGTGAGTTTCTCTATTCTGATCCTGATTTATCATTTGATTTTAAGGACTTTCCTCTCTTTGCAGCTCCCTATATTAATCTGAAAACTACCTTTAACAGTGCAAATTTTTTAAGTAATTCTATGACACCCATGGATAATCATATATTACTCAATGAAAGTACTTTTCAATACCAGTTTTTTACCATCAATCAATTAGTTTACTCAAATCTCCATTTTTATAACAATAATGGAACTTTTTTATTGTACGGAGAAGATCTTCAGCTAAAGTGGGACCGACTTCCTGGTAAAAAAAATCCCCTGCTTTTTACTGTAAATTATCAATATGGGAAAAGCGGTTTGTCAAATCAAATCGTTCAGAAGAGAAAACTGGATCTAGAATCAGGTTTTAAATTAAAAAAACAATTGGTAAAATTGAGTTATCAGGTGATTAATAATAAAAAAGATTTAGAAACTGTTGAAAATGACTTTAAATTTGATCTGGGACTTCAATATCAAGAACTCCACCATAGCTCTACTCTAAGAATGGGACATAAAAATATTAAGGAAAGTGATTATGGATATTTTTCACTTGATAATATCGGGTACCTTTTAAAAGAAGATTTTAATAACTTTTTTTATAAAGGAACAGAAAAGAGCCATCAGTTTACAACAAATAATTACGGTCATCTCCTACCTTTTATATTTTATGCAAATTATTTTGATCATTCCTTTCGCTCTATTTATAATTATGATAATTATGACTTCAAGCTCACTCTTGCTGGGTATCATAAATTTGACTTAATTATTCGAAGCCGGCTGGTAAAGAAAAAGGATCAAAAAACCACTCCTCTTTCTGTGAAATATCTTCGTAAATTGGATAACTCCTATATCAAACAACAGGAATTTCTCAATTGGGAGATAGCATTTTCCGAATATAGCGGGTATCTCCCCTTTAATATCATGTTTTTCTGTTTTCCTCCCTTTTCTTCACTGTATAAAAAAGATGGGGACTCCTATTTTTCAGACATTGGCCAGTTTAATCTATTGCAGGATGAATTAGAAATCACCATTAGCTGGTCAGATTTTATCTCTATGAATTATTTTATCCCCAGAACCTTTATTTATAAATTCAAGGAAAAAATAACCAATCCTGTCTACTACCTGATCGATTATTATTTTGATTTTACCTTAATTGGGCAAGGTGAAATAACCACCCATTATTTCAAAAAGTTCCAGTCAGAATATTCGATCAATCAGAACTTTATTATAAAACCAGAACAGTTCATCACTGCTACTCAATTTAGTCTGGAGCTGGACTTTTATTTTTATCAAAATATGTATTTTAATTCCCTCTATATGTATCAGATTGGCCGAACCAATAACCAGACTCTTGCTGAAATTACTCTGGATCACACTATTACTACCCGGTTTGAGATATATAAAAACTTTTTTAAAAAA
>JAKSBL010000655.1 GCA_022361115.1 Spirochaetota bacterium
CATTAAAGTAAGAATAAGAGTTGTAATCATTCCTTTTTTCATATGATCCTCCTAAAACAAAATAATAAATTGTATAGTAAAAGCTAAAAAAAGCTCTTCTATCAGATATAGCTGTTATTCTAAAAAATAGCAATTGAAAAAATAACACAAATACTTTATTCTTGTGTTTATTATAATACATTATTTGTAACCGCTTACAGATTTTTTTAAAAAAAAAGGATTTTTTTTCCTTTTGAACGCTACTGTTAATTTTTATTAACCCCATCTTAATAAAATTGAGAAAATATTCATATGTAATGATGTAATATTTATTAAGAAATCCTTTAAATAATATGTATTAATGTTATTATTATTGTAAATAATTTTATTTTTTTCAATAACTACTCAAATAAAATTGAGTAAAAAAACGATTAAATTGAGTAAAATATGAATTTTCAGGAAGTATATTACAATAATAATAACTTAAATCTAGAATTGGATATTTTATTTTCTGGACGAGAAAAGTGCCTTCCTGAACATAAATATCGGGGAGTTCGCAATCACTACCTAGTTCATTATATCACAGATGGTTATGGAAGAATAAAAATGGATAATAAAATGTATCGTCTGGAAAAAGGGGATGCTTTTTTTGTTTTTCCTGACCAAAAAAATTTTTATCAAGCATCAAAAAATCATCCCTGGTCATACAAATGGATTGGTTTTTCTGGTAGTAGAGCTGATGAGATACTCAATTCAATTCATATAAACAGAAAATCAATGATAATCCATAATGTTTATATATCTGCAATTGAAAATATGATTGATCAGGTTTTTGAAAACCTAAAAAACAGAAATCCTGGGTATGAATTAAAAATTAAAGGTTTATTTTATATTATCCTTTCCAAATTTGTTGAGCAAAATGAAATCAGGGCAAAAAATAATTCTTATCAGAAAGTGGATTATATTGAGAATATCTTAGAATTTATTCAAAATAATTATCAAAGAAGTATCACAGTAAATCAAATGTCTCAATACCTTGGAATAAATCGTTCCTATTTTTCAAACCTATTTAAGAAAAGGATAGGAACCAGTGTTCAGGATTATTTAATTAAATATCGAATAGATAAAGCAAAAGAGCTTTTAATTACCTCCGAGTATTCAGTTGCAGAAATTTCTCATTTTGTTGGGTATAAAGAATATTTCACTTTTTATAAAATTTTTAAAAAATTAACTGGTCTATCTCCAAAACAATATAAAAATCTAAATAAAAAAGTAAATGTTATTTATTATAAAGATAAGGAAAAGTAAATATAAAAAGCAATAGGAAAATATCAGGTAAATGTAAAAAAATACCTGAAACAGGCAGCTTAAGAAAAAAAAATTTGACTTTATCATTTTCTGTGAATATAATTTTAATAAGGTTTTTATAATTATTGTATTTAATTTTAAAATCATACTGATTGAAGAATATGAGTTATAAAATCCGATTTAAAACATGAAATAAGCAAAAAATCAGATAATTCTATATTAAATAAGTTTTTTTTATAACAAGGAAATACGATAATAACCAGGAGAAGATTTAAAATTTGAGGTAATTATGAACATTGAAATTGGAAAATTGGACATTATGGATCAAGAAGTTAAAGAAAACAAAGAGGTAGAACGAAAACAACTCATTGAGAAATTATTTCTAAATGAAGCAATTAATTCATTTATTTTGAGAAATAATCGGGATGATCATATTTTAAAAGATGCTTCCGTTCTAAAACATTGGTATAATTTTTCAGCACAATTTATCCAAACATGGCTGAGCTACATGACAGATGAACAAATTGAGAATATGTTATCAGAAAAGCTAAAAAAATATAATGATAATGCAATAATCTAGTTTTATACCTTCAGTCAGTTAACAAATTTTAAGTTTTTTTATTCGTTCCATTGCTTCCCGAATATTATTTTTGTTACCAAAAGCAGATAAACGAAAGTATCCTTCACCGCATCGTCCAAAACCTGCTCCCGGAGTGCCAACAACCTGACACTGGTTTATTAATAAGTCAAAGAAATCCCAGGAAGAAATACTATTTGGTGTTTTTAGCCAGATATAAGGAGAATTATCCCCGCCTGTGAACTCAATATCCAGTGAACGGAAGCCTTCTTGTATGATTTTTGCATTATCCAGGTAATATTGTATCTGTTGATTAATTTCGGAGCGCCCTTTATCAGTAAAAACAGCTGCTGCTCCTTTTTGAATAATATAAGGAACACCATTAAATTTAGTCGACTGTCTTCGCAACCAGATTTTATTTAACTGGTGTGAATGGCCCTCTTGATCATAAATATGGACTTTATCAGGAATAATGGTATAAGATAGACGGGTACCTGTGAAGCCGGCAGTTTTTGAAAGGCTTCTAAATTCGACAGCAACTTCATCTGCACCATCAATCTCAAAAATAGAGTGGGGTAATTCCTCATCCTGTATGAATGCTTCATAAGCAGCATCAAATAGAATTAATGCTTTATTTTGATGAGCATAATTAACCCACATTTGCAGGTCCTTTTTGGTAGCAACCTGGCCAGTTGGATTATTGGGAAAACAAAGATAAATCAGGTCTACTTTTTCTTTTGGTAAATCTGGTTTGAACTGATTATCAGCAGTGCAATCTAAATATAGAACATTTTGATAGTGATTATTTTGATAAGATCCTGTTCTACCAAACATAACATTACTATCGATATATACAGGATAAACCGGATCAGTAATAGCAATTTTAGTATCTTGGCTGAAAACTTCAGAAAAGTTTGCAGTGTCTTCTTTAGCTCCGCTAGAGATAAATACTTCTTCTGGATTAATATTTATTCCTCTTTTTTTAAAATCAAAATCAGCAATAGATGACCTTAAAAATTCATAGCCCTCATAAGGACCATATCCATAAAAAGATTCTCTGTTTCCCATATCATCTACACCTTTATGTAAAGCTTCGATGACACTGGGTACTAATGGTTCAGTTACATCTCCAATCCCTAATTTAATAATTTTTTGATCTGGATTATTTTTTTGATAATCTGTAACCCGGTTGGCAATTTCTGCAAATAAATAATTGGCCGATAGTTTTTGGTAATTTTCATTTATTTTAATCATATTCACTCCTGATAAAAAAACTTTACTAAATTTAGATATTTATTTTATTAATTTGATTATTTGTATGATAAAAATGAAGAAATGTCAATAAAAAACCAAATATTTCTTGTATGATACAACTAAATTAAATATAAATTGGCTGGTGCTGAAAAATAATTCTTTTGTCTTTTAGTTTTTGGCAAAGTCTGTGATTATTGCAGGAATGACATTTTTTAAGACAGGGATAATCCTTTCCAAAAATATCAACTGGTTTGATATCAATCTCTAGTCCCATGGATTCTTGATTCTTTATAATAAATTCAATAATCGCCTCTTTAATAACTGTTCTTAATTCATTCATATGAGAAGGGTAGAGATCACTGCCCATTTTTTCAGAAATAATCCACTTGGCTAAATCGATAATTTTTTTAAAAGATTCATCTTTACAAATAGTTATAATGAGATTACAGGCTATACCAATACCGCAACCTTTTTTTTCCGAAAGCCAGCAAAAAGCTTCGCCAAGTAAACCAACAATGGCAATTTCCATTGTACTATTTTGATCCTCTGATTTATCTTCAGATGAATCATGGTGAGCAGATAAAAAGAGTTCCTTTTCTAACACCCGGTAAAGATAAGCTTGAAAACTATAGTATTCTGATAATTTATTATAATTGCTTTCCATTAAAATAACCTCATATTGTTGCATAAATAGCTAAAATAAAGCAAAAAAAAGTTAATACATTTACTTTCTAAATTAATTATAGTAATTTATTGTTAAAAATCAAAGATTATAAAATAATTTATAGTTTTTTGAAATATTATTTCTTATCCATGAAATATTACTTGTTTTTGATTTTAATTATAGCTATATTGAATTTAGATAAAGGAGAAGTGATATGGAAAAAAGAAATAATGTAGTAACTTTAGAAGGTAACCCTATTACTTTACTAGGTAAAGAGGTAAAAGTTGGTGAGCAGGCACAGGATTTTACTGTTATTAATAATGAAGTGACTCCTGTAAAACTGAGTGACTATGCAGGAAAAGTTAGAATATTGTCTATCGTTCCCTCTGTAGATACTGGTGTGTGTGCTGCTCAAACCAGACGATTTAATGAAGAAGCAGCCACTTTGGCAAATGTTGTCATTTTAACCATTTCAGCTGACCTCCCATTTGCTTTAGGTAGATTTTGTGCTGCTGAAGGCATCGATAAAGTAGTGACTTTAAGTGATCATAAGGATGTTGATTTTGGTACAAAATATGGTTTTTTAATCGAAGAACTGCGGATTTTAGCTAGAGGTATTGTTATAGTAGATCAAAACAACACAATCCGTTATGTTGAATATGTAAATGAAGTGACCACACATCCTGATTATGATAAGGCTTTAGAAGAAGCTAAAAAGTTAGTTTAAACTTGAAGCAGGGTAGAGAAACCACAAATTGTTTTTGCAGTTTGTGGTTTTTTTTTAAGAAATTAAATCAAGAACTCTTTTAGTGTCCAAATTTGAATGCTGAATTAGATTTTGGAAATCTAGATCTTGAAAAGCTGCAGATTGATTGTCTTCAGAATAATTAATGGAATGAATGCTCAAAATATTCTGGGAAGCGATTTCAATTGCTTTAAAATCCTTTTCCAAAGTGCTTTCTGTTTGAGATAGGATTTGATTAAGGTTCTCTAATTGAGGAACAATATTGTCTTTATCTGGGAAAAAAGGTTTTAGTATTGCTTGCTGATCATATAAGCTATTATTAATAACTGAAAAGACTTGATCCGGATCGGCATTTTGTGATAGTAATGAATAAATCTCATCTCGTTTTGATGACATGAATTGAAGTTTTGTAATTTCATTTTCGTATTGGGAGAGTTTTTTATTATTATTTAATAGGCGAGCTTTAAAACTATTATTGGTGGAGATGATATCAGAAAAATCACTCTTTAATTTTTTGATAATTTTTTCTTTGGAAGAATCTTTTTGACTGGTACCACTCATTTCTTTTAATTTTTTTAAAAAATGGTTAGAATTAGAAGCGAGCTTATTGGTATTAATATTCATATATTTACCCTCCATGGAAACCGTTATACAACGATACACGAATCCTAACTTAAATTTTAACATAGAATTTTGTTTTGTCAATATTTTTTTTTATAAACAACAAAATTGTATAAAAATATTGAAAAATAATCCGAAAAATACCAATAATGAGATAAAATTGAGTGAATATGAATGAAAGATCAATAATTAATACTTTACTGGATAATCGTTGTATTTTTTGTAATTCTAAAGATTTATTATCGCAATTGCCCTTTATTTGTAATGACTGTATCCAGATTTTTGAGCAAAAGGTAAGAGAGCATTTATGTCAAATATGTGGTCATCCTTTAAATAATGGTCAGTGTCCATCTTGTACTCATCTTCCAGAAATAAATTTTGATTCGTTTCACTATATTCAAATTTATAATGACTTCTTTAAAAAAGTAGCTTATATGTGGAAAAAAGAGCAACAACATCTCATTAATCACTTATTCGTTTATTTATTGATTAATAAACATTGGCTAGATAAAAATCGCATTATCACTATAGTACCTGATACAAAGTTTCAAAGTTTTAAAAAAGGGCGATGTAGTTTAGGTTACACTTTAAAATTGTTGCAAAAACAGGGATATCATATAAAACAACAGATTTATAAAAGAAAATGGTCAATTTTGCATCATCAAAAATTGAAAAAACAAAAAAACAGAATAGATGAAATTGAAAAAATTTATTATTTACCTAAAGAAAATATTAACAAGTATTCTGGTAAAATAACATTAATCGATGACGTCTATACAAGTGGTGCAACGGCTAATTATGGTGCAAAATTGTTAAAATTAGCGGGTTTTCAGGATGTTGAAGTGATTACTTTTTTTCGTGCTATTTATGACTATTCTGATAAAAAGTAAAGTTATTAGCAGTTCTTCTTTAGGATTTTTCTTTTTTACCGATATTAAAACAAAGTAATCTTTATAGAAACAGGAATTTCCAGTGAAAAGAATGAATTGGATATTCATTATTATTCTCATTTTTATCATAATCCTTTCATTAATATGTGGAATCTACTTTATTGATAAAAGTATCAATAAAAAAAATAATTATGTGTATAGTAGATTAGAAAAAAAAATAACTGAACCCAAAGAAAAAAAAACAATTACAGAAGGTGAAATTGAGGAAAAAAAAGGAACAGGGGAACGGGAAAAACCTGTAGTAACTCAAAAGAAGTCAGAAGAGAAATCACTTGTAAAAAAAGTAGTTAAAAAAAAGTCTGGTAAACCAGTCAAAACAAAAAATCAATATACTAAGACCCAACCGGAAAAGCATTATTCTCAACTAAATGATAATTTTGATTCATGGGGAGATTTTGTTTCATCTGAAGAAGGAGTTTATCGGAGGCAAATAGTTTATAATTTAAAGATCAAAACCGTTATTATTGACCACCTTTCCAAAGGCAATGGAATATCCCAGGAGTTTTTTAAAATTGCCTTTCAAACTAAAATGATACCTGCCAGAATACTGGAAGAAATTGTTATCAGCCGAGAGTTTCGTAATTTAATTCCCAAAAAATATTTAAGCAAAGAAACAGCTTTGCAGGAAATTAACAATGGGAATTATTTAACCATTTCCAATGCCGATATAAAAATGTTGTTAATTAACTGGAGTGAAGGACAGCTAACACCTATTCAAAAAGCTTGGGAAGTAGGAGCACTCCAAAAAAGCTCATTTTAATAAATTTTAATCTTCACTTGTCTTTTTCTCGAAAAAAAGTTATTTTAAAGATAATGAGGTTCTTGCAAAAATGCAATGAACGATGGTAAAAGTGAGTTTTTTTGTTAATAGAGATGCAAGAACCTCATTTTTAGCATTTTTATAAAAGCCTCTAACAATAGCTAATACAGTAATCCTTTTTCATAATTATTCTAATTCTTACTCCCAAAAACCTAATAAATCATAATTTTATTGGATTTTTTTATAAATGGGATAATATTATATTTATTGTGGAATATATGTTACATTTTTTTACAATTATTAGTAAATAACCAAAATGTACATATTTTATATAGCATGTCGAGATTTCTCATTGTGTTAAAGGATTATTTATGAAAAAAAGTTGTATTATTTTTATTTTTCTAGTCCTATTTTTGTCCTTTACCTTTTCACAAAATCAAGCTTTCTATAACCTTTTTTATTCCTTTCATGATGTTATAGACACAATGGTTACCGATTATAGTTCTGTTTCCGGATTATATACGACTGGAGGTATGCTAAAAGGATCGGCAACCATTGGATCTTTTCCGTCCTTTCGAGTTGGTACTTCATTAGGAATTATTTTTTTAAGAAATCCTCTCAATTTTATGAAAGAAATAGATTTTATGAATGTTGATTGGAATTCGATGAAAGAGGATTTAGCTGGAGAGTCTTATGAAGGTACAGTTAACTGGCTGGAAGAAAATTTTATCCCCCTACCCATTACAAACATCCATTTCGAAGTCGGATTACCCAAAAATATGGCAATAGGCGGAAAATTTCATATTCTCCCAATTAATGGATTTTCCAATGCTGGAAATCCTGATTTGTTCAATAAGTTTTTACTCTGGGGAATGGGAACACATTTTAATTATACTATCTTAAAAGAATATAATAAACTACCTTCTA
>JAKSBL010000572.1 GCA_022361115.1 Spirochaetota bacterium
ACACAAACGAATTGTTTCGGGATTATGACAGTAATTACAGTTAAAATTACAACTTTGCAGAAAAAGAGCAAAACGATTTCCCGGGCCGTCTACATGGGAAAAAGGGATGATCTTATTAACAATACCTGTTTTAGACATTCTTTCGGACTTTACGCTCCAATGTCCTCGCATGTTCAACATTGCCTAAACCTAAGGCTGTGGTATCACGAAGAACGGCTTCCCCTTTTTGTAACTTCTCTATTTCACTCTTTTTTACCAAATAACCAGTAATACGGATGACATCAGAATCAGCAGCATAAAGAGAAAGGTAACGCATCCCTTCCCCGAAGGCCCCTTTGATAATATCTAGTATTGCTTTAGGATTCTTTTTTGACATTTGATCAAAACAAAAAATATCTCCTATTCCGGAAGGAAAAAAGGGATGAAAAAGGGCGGCCTGTTGTAAATGCTCCCAGATCTGTGGTTCTTCTCCAATAGGAATTCGACATCCAGGAGAAATACCATTGTCTGTATCAATACCAACCTGGGCATGTAAAAGGAAATGGTTGTCTGAAACACTACAATTGGTATTTTTATGTTGAAAAACTTCTTTCTCCAGGGTTTGAATGATGGCCACACCTAAATTATCTGCTTCTTGATTATGGCCAAATCGATCTTGCAGCTCTGTCGCTTTCAATAAATGATTTACCCCTTCTGCTAAACCAAACATCCCAAACATTGCAGAAAAACGATCTTTATTAATTAATGACTCTTTCACTAAAAATGAGGATTCAAAAAAACGGGATCGATTAACCAGATAATCGATTCTTTTATCCATATATTCACTCTGTAGTTTCACTGCTTTTGGAAGTACATTTTTTAAAAAATCATCAACACTGCTAGCCTTTTTTGCTAACTCAGCAATATTCAACCGAACCAGAGTAAAAGAACCGCCACCAATGTACAAGCCATTATAACAGCTAACAATACCGTATTTTCCTAATTCTTTTTGAAACATCTTATTATTTGCAAAACTAGGTTTTGCTGTAGAAAGAGCTGTATCAATTGCATTAATGGTAAAACTTTCATCAACTGAGTCGTCCCACTTAAAACTAATATTAGGTGTTGACGTATTTAGCTCTTTGGAAGCTTTTAAAATCAATTCACCAGCTAGTGTTTTTTCCGGACCAATATTAGCATGACAAAAGGAATCCGTAATTGTCCGGTCAATATGACGGAGAAATAAATAGATTAAAGGATAATCTTTCTTAGCATCACTGACAAAAGGATTGAGTAAGGTATCCAGATTACCAATATAAACAGGAAAACCAGTAATCGATGGCACATGATTATATAAAGCCAGCAAAGCAAATACTGCTTCTTCCAGTGTTTTAGGTGGATCAATCTCTAAAAAGTCAGATCCTTGGTGCATAAAAAGTTCATAATCTGGCACAATATACCTTGGCCGGTAAGGTGCATTTCCTTCACCTAAATCGCATATCACTCCCTCTGACCGGTACTCTTCTATTTCTTTTGAAAGCCCTAAGGGATAAAAAGAATTTTCAGCTTCACGAGCTAATGATATGACCTTTTGTTCATAGGTTAAATGAGAATTTTCGATAATATTTTGTACGCTGTTCATTGATTTTTCCATAGTATAAAAATAATATATTTCCATTGAAAATTAAAGTTTTTTTTCAAAAAACTTCAACATTAATGCTCATTGATCTAGCTTTACCTTCAATACTAGACAATTTCATTTTTCAGTATAAACTATAAATAATATAATCCTAATTAACAGTAACCCTTTTATTGTTTATCACAAGTTTAGTTGAGTTATTTCAAAAAATAACCAATTCCAGGTTTATAATCAAACTTCATATTCAGCTTCTTGTATAATTCATTGGTTTTTTTCTTCATATAATTTGTACTTTCAAGATGTTTAAATGCATCTTCCCAGGCTTTTATGATTTTAGGATCAGTCCCTTTACTAATCATAAAATAACTGGAAGCTTCACTAATAACATATACGAGTTCAATTTTATTAAAGTTGATATTTGCTTTTTTTGCAATATTAGGTGCCTCAATATCTGAAGTTGCCCACAAATCAATTCTCTTTGAGATTAATTTTTCCAGATTGCTTTGATGACTGGATGTATAATCGATTTCAATCCCCATATCAGTAAAATATTTTCCTCGCCAATCTCCCTGTAATGCTCCAATTGAGTATTTTAATTTTTTCAGATCATTTACAGCATTGATTTTAATTTTTGCTGATTTTAATTTCCACAAAGAATGTTTTCGGGTAATAATTGGGCCAATAAAATGAAATCCCAGATCAATTCTTTCCTGTGTTTTACCTGCTGTAAAAATAATAACATTCGGTTCTTCTTGAGCAATTTTGTAAGCTCTAGCCCAAGGATAAACTTCAATTTCTACATCTTTTCCCATATACTCCAATATTCCTTCGACAATTGTGATAGAAGTGCCTGTCATTTTACCATCTAAATTAAAACCAGTAGGAGTGGAATCATTGGTTACCATTCTAAATTGTGAGAATCCGAATACACAAACACATAAAATTATGACAATAGTCAGCAGAATTCTTTTCATAGATACCTCCAGATTATTTTACATAAAATACAATATCTATAATAATTATATTTATTTTATATTTTATATCAAGGATAAAATTAGTCTGCTGGCCAAAGATTTTGTTTCTCCCCTTAAAAAGCAATGATAGAAATGAATGCTAAATAGTATGATCAAAAAAAGGGCACAATTGCTTGTGCCCCATAAGTTCTTTAATCTTTTATCATTAAATATCTGAACTCTTTTCATATGGAATCCCATCAGCAGCAGGTCCTTTTGCTTTGCCGACTAACCCAGAGATAACCACTACTGCTAAGATATAAGGGAACATCTGGATAAATTGACTAGGAATTGGAACCTTGGCTTCAAACATGATCCGAAAAGTATCAGAATACCCAAATAACAGGGCAGCTAATACCGCTCCAACCGGATGCCAGCGGCCAAAAATCATAGCAGCTAGAGCAATAAATCCACGGTTAGCTGTCATACCAGATACCCATTGAGAAGGGTAAAGAGTGGCAGCTGCTAAACCACACATTACACCAGAAATTAGTACACCTGAGTAACGCATAAAATAGACATTAATACCTAATGTATCAGCTGCTTCTGGATTTTCACCAACAGAACGGAGTCTTAATCCATATACTGTTTTATAGAGAATAAACCAGGCTATGGCAGTAATTGGAATCAACATCAAGGCAAAAGAGTTAATCCCAAATATAGTAGGAAAAAGATAAGGATTCATCTCTGATTGAGTTTCCTGGTTGAAAACATTTTGAGAAAGGAATCTAGCCAAACCAAAGGCAAAAATATTGATGGCGACTCCAGATACAATCTGATCAACCTTAAATCGAATCGATGCAATACCATGAATTAAAGCCATCAGCATTCCAGCGATAATAGCAAAAAACAAACCTATCCATATACTTTGGAAAGCAATGGAAAACCAGACAATGACAAATGCAGTGACTATCATAAAACCTTCTAAGGCAATATTTACAACACCAGATCTTTCAGAAAAAACGCCTCCTAATGCAGCAAAGGCAATAGGTGCAGATATTTCCAGCCCTTTTAACAGGAAAAATAAAAAATCATCCATTTAGCTTGCCTCCTTCTTTCTTAATACCTGTACATAGCGCACCATTATTTCATTTGTTATAACAATAATTAAAATCATTAAACCAGTGATAACGTAAATTACAGAATTGGGTACTTTAGTAAACATTTGTAAACCGTATCCTGATTGTTTTAATAAGGCAAAAAGAAGAGCAGCAAAAAAGACCCCAACAGGAGAATTTCGGCCGACTAGAGCAATAGCAATTCCATCAAATCCAATTCCTGATGCTATTTGATAAGTATAGAATTCACGAATTGCAAATATTTCCTGTAAACCAGCACAACCGGCAATTGCACCACTGAGTAAAAAAGCTCCAACTTGTACTCTATCCACCCTGATTCCAGCATAACGAGAAGCTTCTAATGCTGTTCCAATAGAACGGATCTCAAAACCCTGACGTAATTTATAAAGTAAAATCCATACCAATACCCCAAGAATAATGGCGACAATTAATGAATAATCCAAATAAACATAATCAGGTATCAAACCACCAAATATCCAGTTAATCTTATGAAAAACTGCTGATTTTTGAATAGTCATCGTTTGAGGTTCTAAACTGGTACCCCCTTTTAAACCAGACAATGGCTCATTAACTAAATAATTTACCAATGCCAGAACAATACTATTAAACATAATGGTGGTAATAACCTCGTGTACCCCCCGTTTGACTTTTAATATCGCTGGTATGGTTGCCCACAAAGCTCCTCCCAGCATAGCAAATAGGACAACTACTGGCACATGAATGACTGGAGGTAATTTAAAGTAGATACCAGCTACCGCACCAATAAAAAAAAAAAAAAAATTATTGTCCTTCTACTCAAATATTAAAAACCCCGTCTTGAAAGGCAACTGCAACTGCCAACCCTGTAATGAATA
>JAKSBL010000360.1 GCA_022361115.1 Spirochaetota bacterium
ACTTTTTCTATTAAAGATAATAGGACAAAATTGGAAGAGTTACAATAAAACTAAAGTAAGAAAAAAGTTATAAAAAAGTAATGAAAGTAAAAAAACTAAGTTAATTAGTCTAAATTTTTTATTTTATTCATAAGTTCTGTGCGGTTTGAGAGATTTAACTTTTTATAAATTATATGAAGATGGTTTTTAACTGTTCCTTCTGAGATATGCAGATTATATGCAATTTCTTTATTCTGGAGACCTTTTTTTACCTCAGAAATAATCCTTTGTTCAGCTAAGGATATATTATTTTGAGTACAAAAGTTTGAAAAAGTATTAACTGTTTCTGCTTGTCTGTTGTTCATAAACATACGCATTTTTTCAAATACCTTGTTCTCTACATGAGAACCATGTTCTATATGCTTTTCTATTTTAGCTTTCACCTCTTCAATTGAAAAAGGTTTATAAATATAATCCAGTGCACCATGTTTTAAACCCTTGATTTTATCAACAGCATTCGTCTTTGCAGTCAGAAATAAAAAAGGAATGTCTTTGTACGCATCACCAAGAGATTGTAAAAACTCAATTCCATCCATTTCATCCATCATAATATCAGATATAATAACATCAGGTTTGGGGATAGTTTTTATTTTTTCTAAAGCTTCTTTGCCATTAAAAGCATAAAAAACATTGTATTTCTCTGATAATTCAACCAGAAGATAGCCAATGAGTTCAATATTGTCCTCAACTATATATATATTTCTTTTATCTTCATGATAGGGGAGTTCTTCCAGTTTTGGTTCAATTCCCAGGTTAGCTGGGATAGAATAGGGAACATTTTTTAAAACAGGTTCTTGCTCTTTTAAGTAATATCTTTTTAGAACTACTTTGAAAACCGTTTCCGCATTTTTTTTACTCTCAACTGTAATCTGTCCGTCCAGAGTATCAATGATCTGCTTTACAATAGATAAGCCCATACCTATACCCTGGGTATTTCTTTTTTCATGACTTGCTTGATTATAGGGAAGAAAAATATTTTTCCTGTTTTCTTCAGAGAGGCCGATTCCATTGTCAGTCACTAATAATTCAATAACCTTTTCTTCTGCTCGAAGTTTGACCTCTACATAGCCGTTTTCATGATTATATCTGGTAGAATTATCCAACAGATTATTGATTACCCGATCCATTGCATATGGGTCCGCCTTAATATACAGTGATTTTTCTATATTTTCATGAATACGGATTTTCTTTTTATCTGCAATAGACAAAAACTGGTTGACTTTGTTCAATAAATAATCTGACAGGTTCATAATCTGGTCATGATTATAGAAAGTCTGGCCATTTAATAGTTTTTCATTATCCAGAAAGTTAACAAAATCTCTGGTAAGTTTATTCACATTTTCTTCAATAATATTAAGATTTTCCTCACTTTTTGTTTTACGGTATTGAGAGAGATAATTAGATATTAAGGTTAAAGGGGTTTTGGCTTCATGAGCTAAATTGGTAAAAAAAGTTGTTTTAGTATCTTTTTCCTGTTTTAATTCATGAGTTCTCACTTCTACCAGGGATTCTAGCTGCCCTTTTAATGATTGTAGTTCTCTGTATTCATTATTTGTCTTGACAGAAAATGCATAGGCAAAAAAATAATAAGACAAGCCCCATAAAAAATAATTTAATCTAAAAAAAGAGATATCAAAAATAATTCCTGATACACTTAATATGCCGTTTCCTCCTAATAGAGAATAGGCTATGATAATACTCTGGATTTCTGGATTTTTCCAATAAAGTTTTCTAAAAAGTTTTGTTAAAACATTTAAGTATAATAATAGTCCAGCAAATATTATCAATATATTTCCAGGCATAAGTATATACTTTGAAAACCAATCCAGGCCTAAAAATATTACCGGAGTGGTGAGAATTAAATTCGCAAAACACAAGAAAATAATGATTTTATTAACTAATAATTCTTTATTATTGAATTGAATTAATTTTTGTATCATTAAAATCATAAAAATATAAACAAAAAGCAAAGTGATATTAATCATTTTAATTGCAAAAATACTTGTTATATGTATCGTTGAAAAGTAAATGAATAAAACCATAAAAAAACCAGATAATGAAAAATAAAGCATATATAATTCTTCATTAATTTTTCTTCTTCCTAAAAACACAAGTAAATGATAAATGGATAATGTAAAAATTAAAATCAGGGTAAAAATGTTTAATAAATCTTTTATTGAAAATTCCATTACTTTTCCAGTATATTGCTGGTATCTAGTTTTATAAAATAGACAACATCATTTTTATAATCAACTTTATCCAAAACTTTGAAACCAATCATTTTGTATAAGGAACGTAACTTTTTCCCACATGTACCATATACATATTGTATGTCTCTGTCTTTAAGATATTGAATCATTTTATAAAAGTGTTTTTCAAGATCAAAAAAATTTATATCCTGGTGACTATCTACAAAAAAAAATAATCCTTCACAAGATTTCTCTCTATTTTTTAAATTAAAATTAAAATCTTCCAACTCTAAAATATTATCCATATCAAAGTGGACAGCAATAGAAGCAATAATTTCCTGATTTTTTTTAAATAAAAAAACTGTAATTTTTTCATAAGGCCGATTGGGTTTTAATCTTTCATTATCAATAAATGTATACTTACTCTTTACCCAATCATTCGGGATTTTTTCTACGAAAGATATGTATAGTTTTTTTTCCAGCTCCATTACATCATTTATATTTGTATCATCAAGTATTTCAAATTTGATATCACTCATATTATTCAGTTCCTTTCCTATTTTAAGTCCATCTGGTATGGATTAAAGCTCCAGAGTTTTTTTTAAATTAATGGATTTTAGCATTATTAACATTTTTAAATGTTATTAACTATAGGGATTTTCCCTGGTATTTACCCTTGTTTCTCTGTTTTTGGGCATCTTTTTTGATATTTCGTAGTAACGTCCAGTCTTTTCAATGAAAAACTCTTTTTTTTTATTAATATTAATGTCCATTATAATGGACATTAATATTAATAATATATATCGATTTACAATAATATGCAAGATAAAAAAGAAATCTTAAAAAAATTTTCTGAGAATTTGAGAAAACTCAGAATAAAAAAAAATCTAACTCAAATGGATGTAATTGTCAGTTTAAGCATACCTAGAAGTCTTTATTTAAGATATGAGTCTGTAAATAATACACCTGATATTAAGTTAACAAATTTGATAAAGTTAGCAGAGTTTTTCAATGTCTCTATTGATTACTTTGTAAACTAAATATAAGTCCGTAAGTTTATTCTATAATATGAAAAATGGATTTTCTTCTCTGCCGGTTATTTGTAATTTCCGTTTTTATGATTTTATTTTTAGCTTAGCATATTAGTCTTTGGAAGCCCAAAATCAGTAAAACTGATTAACGAATTATAAATATTTTTTTCTTTTTTTCCTCCCTGGCTCTCAACAATCTTTTGGTTTGGTCTCCGATCTTTATGCCTGGATTTTGATGTATAATGACTTATTGAGAAAACCTAAGATAAACCATTATGCATCAAATAAACAAGTGGAAGATAATAGCAGCTTAATAATTTATAAAGAGTAAAGAACTTAAAATCAGGAGGTTTTGAATTTTTAATGTTTTGAATATCTCTTAAACTTAAAACGGTTTCAAAACCTTTTTAATTAAGCCATCAATATAATCATGATAATATTTCATAATTGTTATCTTCAATTAATATAAGTGAAAAAAAGATAAAAAAACTTACAAAACAAGAAAAAAAAATAAAAAAAAATAAAAGAACTTGGTGATTGATAGATTTTTGAGCTTCTCTTAATTCCTGTAAATTCATTACTATACCTATAATAAATATATATTACTTATCAGTTTTGTATATTTAACGAGTCGAATCAGCAGCAATGCGTCAGTTAACAAAAAAGCAATTTGTGATATTGATCAAATTTTACTTTAAAAATACCAGTAAATATGAAAATCCGTAATTAAAGCATTGTCCGTCGCATTCGAATGGTTATATGTTGATTTTATAAAGAAATATTTTTTATCTAGGGCCCATAAATTTATCACCATTAAAATGGATCATATGTTCTGGAAATTCTGAAATCCAAACCTCTGTTTCCCATGCAATTTGATTAGTGTGTTTTTTAAATTCAGAAAAATTAGGAAATGCTGATACATAGATTTTTCCGGCATTGCAATTTTCTAATAATTTTTCGAGTTCAATAATTCGTTTTGGTGACATTGGGCCATGAGAAGTTACTGCTTCAATTAAATAAATCCAATTTTTCTTTTCATCATATATAACAACATCAGGTAATTTACTATGTTCAGTGATAGGAATGCCAATATTGTTTAATAATTTAGTTTCAACATGTAAACTTTTATTTTCTGTATCTCCAATATATAGAAGGTGTGAGCCAAGAGCAAACCTAGAAGCAAATTCTTCAACAACAGCAACTTGAACTTCATTATGTTTTCCTGGAGACAGTTGTAATATTTTTCCATTTGGTAAAGTGAGAGGAATTCGTGACATTTTTCTTTTTTTATTATATTTATGTTTTAATTGACCAATATTTTCTTTAAATTCTTTTAAAGCCGATTTCCAATTTTTGGTTTTATAAGTTTTAATAGTTTTTAATGCAATATTTGATATAGCATAATGAGCACGAGGACTATTTACAGGTAAATCAGGTATGTCAGGATTATAATCAACTATTCCAGCTTGAACAAATTGATGTAAAACCTGTCTTCTAAAAATTTCACGAGTATTAGGAGCATAGTCTTTGTTATAGTTTTTTAGAATAAAGCTCATTATCCCTCTTGAAATACCTAAGCTTATTTTAGTAACAGATGACCATTTATCATTTTTTTTAATA
>JAKSBL010000729.1 GCA_022361115.1 Spirochaetota bacterium
GCTTTGGATTGCAATGCAGTATCTCCTCATCTTGGCGTTGAGAAACGGAATTCCCAAATCCTCCGTCCATTTTTTTTAATGATCCGAGTCATGGATTGTGTACCATCCCTTACCGTCATCGATAAAAAAACTTCAGGTAAAGACTAACTGTTGATTGGTGCAATCTGATCCCCCAGAAAATGTCACAATATCGTACCTTAAATGAGGTGAAACCCGGCTGCGCTCAACCACCAGGCTTCTTTAGACAGCAGTCTACCGCACTGAGTTATCCCCTGGCATTTGGGCATCGAAGTCCCTTCTCGTATGCCTCTGTTTCACCCAGACACCTCTATTTGATGTCTATAAGCGAGAATTTGGTTTTACCCTTCCGGACTTACGCCCTAAGCGGAATTTAATAAAATATATTAATCTTTTTTATTGTAACCCCAAATAAATTTGACAATTTTATCTATTTTTTTTGTGATGAGTTTCTTATTCATCAGATATAAAAAAATAAATCCTGATCCTCCTAAAAACGAAAATATACTGAGAAATTTATTAGCAGTTTGAGTCTGATTTTGGTCAAGGTCATAATAGGATATACCGATTCTTATTCCGAGATATACAATAATCAAAAAAACAGACCAATATAGGGCAATACTGCATTGTAGGCATCTTCTTTCAAAGGTTTTAAAAAAAATTTTAAGTTGCTCTAATTGAACGATATCATCTAAACCTTTTGAAATTGTAATAATATCAATCGCTCTCAAAGAAACAATATCCAAAAAATGATTATTGTAAAATGGAAATTTAGATGATGTTAGTTCTAAATATGTTTTATTCATCAAATCGATATCATGAGTTTTTTTATTCATCATTTCCAAATATACCAAAATCAAACAGTATTGGTTATTTTTACTTATCAGATTATCATCAATTATATCTGAATAGGTCTGCGCGATAAGTCGAGAAATTTTATCTTTAGACGACAACCTAATTTCAATGATTTTGTTCAACCACACAACCGAAATTTGAAACTTCTTTGCTGCACAAATTAGGATAAAAATCAAAATATCATTATAAATCCAATCTGACTGAACAGTAGGTTCACGCTGAGATATTTGTTTGTAACATTTGATAAATTCAGCCCGATTATTTTCTGAAAAATATTGAATCGTTGCCAAGGCAATATTATTTGCATTTGAAAAGTTATATTTATTTGGGAGATCAATTTTTTTGTTTGAAATCCAATTAATAAAACCTGATACAAGTGGATCTTCATCAAATCTCCCTAAATAGTTTGATTTTTCTTTTATAAGAACCATTTTTTAAACTTCAAACTCCCGTTAACAATCTCTGGGTTCCAGCCGCTTATTTTTCTCAATTTAGATAATAAACGCACAATAAGATTAGAATAATAAATTGTCGTGGGTTGCTTAATTGGTAGGAATCCTCTCCATGAAAGGGTCGTAAAATTAAATATTTGCTGTGTTATATAGTTTAAATCCCTAAATGTTGATTTGTCATGAATCCTTATTAGCATCGAATTACTGAATTTATGTTTTGCAGATTTGATTTCTTTTGGACCTTTAATCTGTAAAAGGCAGGAACATTCGTCTAAAACAAAATTGGAACCTCGGTTCGGGACATATACACCTTTGATTTCCTCCCCGATTTTGAGTCCTTGTTGTTTGGGATTAAAAAGGTAAAAAGGATGTTTTTCTGAAATCGTTACAAATGCAAATTTTATATTGTAATTATCAAATTCTGAAATCAGTTTATCGACAACTTCAGCCTCGATATTTTTGATGGGTTTAAAAATGTGAAAGACTATTCTTACATTTTCACCATGCTGCCACCCATATTCCTTTGAAAGTTCATTAATAGAGCTTCTTAAGTTGTTGAGCAGTTCTTCAAAATAGTCTTCATACGAAACATCTCTGCTTTTGGAACTTAAAAGATACTTCCCATCACCCGAAAAGAAGGTTGTAATCCCAACAATTCGTTCTTGAAATTTGCCCGACTTATTGTTGTTCTTAACAAAGGAGCTTCCGACACCGATAATGATCTCTCTATCTATGTTACTGTTTGCTGGTAGAACCCATGGTGTGCCTCCTAATTTCGCATAAATTTGCAGAGCAATAGAATTACAAATATATTGTAACTCATAATCAGATTTTCTGATTTTAAAATTAGTGACAAATTGAACAGGTATCCCCAATCCCATTAAATAAGATTTAATTCTAAAGTAAGGATTATCTTCAATTGCAAATTTTCTAAAGTGCTCGCATGTCTCAATAATGGCTAAATCAAATGGTGGAAATGAATTCATTCGAATCTGTTTTTTTATAATCTGTTCATACTCTTCACAACTATAATTTCCTATTTCATCCAATACAAAATCCACATCGTGCAGTTCATACTTTTTTTTCATTCCACTTTGGAAAAATTTTTTTGAAGGGATTCCATTTTTCAATTTGCCTAAAAAAGTTGAGAAACCTCCCCTGTTAGATTTATGACATACAACAAGTATTTTAGGATTTTTTACTTCAAAGGTGCTTGAATCATAAGGACCGTAATCATTTAAACCGAAATCTGCAATTTTGTGAGTTTTACCTGGTGTATAATCAAAAATAAATGAAGGTTCAGATATACTAAAAGCATTGTTAGGCAATTCGGAAGATTTTGAAATTGAAAAATTAAAACTATCTTTATTCAGGTATTCAAGATCAGCAATTTGTTTGCCAATTTTCATGATTTCAGTATAGACACTTTTACCTTCTAATCTGTTAATATCTTGAGACCTAACCTCCCGAAAAATATAGTCGGTTTTAGCTTCCCCAATTTTCGAAACTAAATATTGTTTTATGTTATTTTTAGATTTATGAAGAAATAATTCATTTGCAGGATATTCTTTGATACCTTCATCTGTATCAACATTAATTATATCTCTTTGAATGTTGACGACTTTTCCAAGACGATTTTCAATTGGAGCAAGCACACCTTCTAAACCAGGGATTTGTTCAGAATGTAGAACTGAAATGCCCTTTAAATTATAACCTTCTTCAATCAACTTTTTGCAATTTTTATTAAAGAGCCACCTATGTCTGGTGGAAATAACTGCTCCAAAAGTATTATTATCCTTAATTTTAATTTTTCGAAATTGAATTTCAATTTGTTTTTTAAATGACAAAATTCCTTTTAAATCCTCTGGCATGTTATCGAAAAACATATCATCTTCATTCTTCCTGGATAAAAATCTAAAAGGATAAAAACTTGTTGGCAAAATATCATTAAATTTTTTTCTGAATGTTCTAAAAAAGATATGCTTAATTAAAGAGCTTACGATATCCATATTTTCAGAAACTTTAAGAGTTGTCGTCTTACCTAATCCATTTTCTATCGAAGTCATCGGAGATATGTAAATGAAGTCATCATTTCTGAAAAAAGAGTGAGTTTTATTATACCTTTTTCTTAAATCTGACATTTTCTTTTGAGAGTATTTTATTCTATCAATTTGAAACTCATCGAAAGGGATTTTGATTGGGAAAAAATTTGTATGCATATTATATAATCCTATAAAAATTTCATTCTCCGATCATATATCTCACGTGCTTTCATCACAGCTTTTTCATATTCTTCTTTTGCCCTTACCCTTTCTTTTAGCTTCTGCTCTGACACATCAGCACCGGCAAGAAAATCCTTATTTAATCCAAAAAGTTCGATAAGGTCGTCAAAAAAGGATTGTAAATGATTGAGAAACGATTCACACATTGAAAATTTTATTATCAAATATTTTTCATTTTCGTGAAGAGGTTTGTTAATTGAAAAATGTTTGCTGTATTTGGATTTCAATGATTCCAAAGAATTTATCTTTTTGAAGGTTATATTCACTTTTCCTTCGTTATGAATAATACAATCTCTGATTACCTCAAGATCGATTAGTGAATTCCAGGATTTGATTTTTGAAATATTTATATCCGCCAATTTTAGATATTTTTTGATCCTCTCTATTTTACCACCAGATAAATCACTGTATTTAAGGTTTAAGGAAAAATAATTTCGTGCAATTTTAGCAAATTCCACTAAGTTAGTTTCGTATATCATGTAACACGAAGGAATAATTGAATACGAGGCAGTATTTTCAATTTGAGAGCATTTTAAATCGCCTTGAAAATTGTTGACATATTTTAATTCAAATAATTCCTTATCAACCTTTAATTCATGTCTCTCAGCA